>QIJL01000413.1 GCA_003232435.1 Flavobacteriales bacterium
CAGCTGACAAAAAATCCTGAAAAGTGATACAAAATTATAGAAATGAGAAATGGAAAGTTATCCAATTTGATGGCAAGATTTCGGAAAACGAAAAATTTAAGATCTCAAATTATGGGCGAATATTAAACTGCAAGGAATCAGTTGAAAAAATTGTGAAATCATACTACATTAACGGCTACCAAAATCTACCGCTTAAACAAAAACTGAATGGAAAATCCACAAGTAGGTATGTCCATAAATTAGTGGCAGAACATTTTCTCGAACAAAATGACGGAATTTATGTTGTCCACCTAAACTACGATAAAACCGATAATCGGGTCTCAAATTTGAGATGGGCCACTAAAAGAGAAAAAGAGATCCATCAATTTAGCAATCCAATCTATAAAACTCGAACCGGAAAAAGAACGTATTCAAAACTGACGGAAAATAGGGTAAGACTCATAAAACGGAAAATAAACGACCCGAACAGAAGAACTCGAATGAAAATGATCGCAAAACAATTCGGAATTTCCGAAATGCAACTTTATAGAATAAAGTCTGGAGAAAATTGGAGTTCTGTAACTGAATATTAAAAACGCAATACAACAAAGATGCCCATAGCAAATAGGGCATAAAGTGCTATAATCAAAGGCTTGGGGGCAGGTTTGCGAATTTTTAAATCAAATGAAAAATCTAAAAATAAATAAGAACCCCGAAGTCGATTCGAAGTTTCAAGAGTATCCGAAAGAAATAGAATCCAAATTAAATTACCTGCGAAGTTTGATAATTGAAACGGCGACGGAAAATGACGGTATTGCAGAAATTGAGGAAACCCTAAAATGGGGCGAACCCAGTTATCTTACCAAACATGGTAGCACCTTGAGAATGGACTGGAAAGAAAAAAGTCCGGAGCAATATGCCATATATTTTAAATGTACTTCGAAATTGGTCCCGACATTTAAAACCCTATATAAAGGTAAATTCAAATTTGAAAATAACAGGGCCATTATTTTTAGATTGGATGATAGCATACCTGAAGCCGAATTGAAGCATTGTATTTCAATGGCCCTTACTTATCATAAAATAAAGCACTTGCCCTTGTTGGGAGCCTAAAATCGCCTACTGTTCATTTCAACCCTTAGAAATGTAATGCACAATATTCCTATCTTTGGAAAAGCTATGAAAAGGATAAAAGTCCCCCTGATATTATTGTTCCTCATGCTATTAGGGGCATGTGGCAAAGACGACCCGAATCCGTAAGAGAACAAATCTTCGGCTGCGGATTTAGTGCAATTTGATATTGACTATTCCAACGAAACCTATACCACAACGATTAGCGGAACCACGATAACACTTTCGAATCTTCTTCCTGATGGAGCGCAAGAGGTGAGCATTTCTGCAATTGACATCTCCCCTAACGCAACCGCCGATAAAAAAACCGAAGACAAACTCCAAGTAACTCAAAGTCCTATTTCCATAGAAATAACTGCGGAAGACGGCACCACCAAAAAAACTTATTCCCTGATCTTGGAAACAATGGAACCCCTTGCCTCCCAAAAACCATTTGGGGTCAATCTTGCCGGAGCCGAATTCGGGTACCCGATTTTTCCAGGTACATACAATACGCAGTATACCTACCCCGCTGCGGAAGCGCTCGATTATTATAAATCAAAAGGGCTGAATTTAATCCGTTTGCCATTTAGTTGGGAAAGAATACAACCTACATTGAACGGAAATCTTGATCCAGCCGAATTGAATCGGATCAAAGGTTTTTTACAAGCGGCACGTAATAGAAACATGGCCGTCATATTGGATCTTCACAATTATGGTCGATATTACCTGAACGGAACCGAAGAAATTATCGGATCGCCCAATCTGAATATCGCCCATATCAAAGATTTATGGACAAGGCTTTCTTCTGAATTAAAAGATAATTCTGAAATATGGGGCTATGGCATTATGAACGAACCCCACGATATGCTGCCCAGCACACCCTGGTTCGATATTGCCCAAGAAATTATCAACGGCATCAGAACAAGTGACACCAGTACCAGAATTTTAGTTGGCGGAGATAGTTGGAGCTCTGCGGAATTCTGGCCCTTTGCAAGTGATGACCTAAAAAACCTCAGCGACCCATCGAACAACCTGACCTTTGAGGCGCACTGTTATTTTGACAATGATTCTTCAGGAAGATATAATCAAAGTTATGACGATGAAGGCGGCGACCCCAATAGGGGCATTGAAAGGGTAACGCCATTCTTGAATTGGCTTGAAACAAATAATCTCAACGGATTTGTCGGAGAATACGGAGTGCCCACCGATGACCCGAGATGGTTGACCGTGCTCGATAATTTTCTCGTGCATTTAGAAAATAATAATATCAATGGCACCTATTGGGCCGGCGGACCTTGGTGGGGCGATTACAATCTTTCAATTGAGCCTGATAATGGAAACAACAGACCACAAATGGAAATCGTAAGTAAATACAAAGCCGTACAGTAAAACAATAAAATTTAAATTGAACTCGTTTAAACTTTTTGGATTGAGGCGAAAATTAGCTATTTTGGACCCGGTTGAAGGCGTTTTCGAGTCGCATAGCATCGCAACGGGACGAAAAAAGGGCAAAAAGCGGGTGCAAAAGGGCAATTTTTTAGCCAATTGAAAAAGTTTAAACGAGTTCATTATGAAAACAATGACCTGTAAACAGTTAGGAGGAGCCTGCGATATGGAATTTCAAGCCAATACTTTCGAAGAAATGGCCGAAATGAGCAAGAAGCATGGCATGGAAATGTTTCAAAGCGGTGATGCGGCCCATCTCGAAGCCATGGGCGCCATGAAAGAATTGATGCAATCGCCCGAAGCGATGCAAGCTTGGTTCGCTGACAAGAAAGCTAAGTTCGATGCTTTGCCTGAAGACAATTAGGAGGGGCGAAGACCCTCTTGTTTATCGCGAACTACCTTTCTAAAATTGCTTGAATGTTCGGTTTGAAATAATTCGGGCCTTTGAGCACTTTGCCGTCTTCGCGATAGATGGGTTTGCCATCAGCGCCCAACTTGCTCATATTGCTGCGCTGTATTTCATTAAAGACTTCTTCTATTTTATGTTGCATGCCATGTTCGAGAATGGTTCCGCATAAAATATAGAGCATATCGCCAAGGGCATCGGCCACTTCTACCATATCGTTATTAGCGGCGGCTTCAAGGTATTCTTTGTTCTCTTCATCCATTAAATTAAAGCGGAGCATATTTTTTGATTGACCGAGATCGGCTATTTGATTATCGGAGACTCCGAGTCCGAAAGATTTGTGGAACAATTCTACTGCGGTAATTTTACTTTTCATTCTCGTACATTTTTGGATTAGATTTGCGTAAAAATATGGAATATGTTCAGTACAGGACAAATCATTTTTGCAGTACTTTTCGTTTTGGTGTTTGCCGTGGCGATTTGGTATGCCTATCGTGGTGATCGTCGGTTACATGCTAAAAATTATAAGGGAGCAAAATGGGTTGCGATTGTCTTTTTACTATTTATAGGTGCCCTTTTCGTGCTTAAATACGTACTAAAATAAATCGCCTACCCCTTTAAATTGCACATACACAACAAAAACCGGCAAGTTCACAACAATACCCCGATATTCTCAGGCCTCGATACGAAATCGCGCTACATTTACGTTATCTACTTAAAGGGCGACCGATGATTACATTCTTTAGCGTTTTACTGATTTTGATAGCCATTAATGCGGTGTTGATGATCTTTAGTCTCGACAGTGCTGGTCCGAAATCGCGAAAAATTGATGAAGACGTGATCAATGACGTGATTTCAAAATCCTACCGGGTAAACTTTACATCTTCAAAATACGAAGAGGTCGTTTAGACATTGGACCCGTCTTGGGTACTTCTCGTTTCTTAAATCAATTTTTAAAACTCATGGGCCAGTTGGTCTAAATTCCTCATTTATCATATCCCCTATTTTTCCTTGCAATTATCGTATTTTGTGCCGATGAAACAATTTCTGCTTGTTTTCTTAGGCGGTGGTTTGGGCAGTGCGTTGCGCTTTCTTGTAGCAAAATCTTTTAACGGTTATTTTCAACATTTTTATCTGGGTACTTTTTTGGTCAATATCATAGGCTGCCTATTGATCGGTATTATTCTTGGTCTTTCCGCAAAAAGTAGCTTCTTGACCGAAAACCAGACTTTATTATTGGCCACCGGCTTCTGTGGTGGTTTCACTACTTTTTCGGCTTTTGCTTTTGAAAAGCACACTTTATTAAGTGCCGGGGAATATCTTCATTTTTCGATTTATGCGATTTCCAGCATTGCTGTTGGCATCTTGGCCGTGGTTCTCGGGCTGTGGTTGTCGAAATTGGCATAAGGTATTTATCTTTCTTTTACCCTTCCTTGAATTCGAAGGCTTCCTACATAAGGTCTTGCCCTAGCCGGCAAGTCCCTCTCCTCATAATACCTTTTATCTGAAAAAATACACTTCATCCCCCTACCCCATAATTTTTAATCCTTATATATTCATTATTCGGTAATTATATTATACATACCCCTAAATTTTAGGGGTATAATTTATTGTTATCATAAAAATGTAGTTATTACCCTGTATTTTTTAGGGTATGATATTTAAATAGTGAACATTTGCGCTGTAAAATTATCTATGTAATCAAGGCTGACAGGGCCTTTTAAAAACCTTTAAAACAACAAAATGAAACAGATAGAGGCAATCATTAGAAAATCCAAATTTGACGATGTCAAAGAAGCATTGCATCAAATCGAGGTCAACTTTTTTAGTTACTGGGATGTAACGGGAGTAGGAAACGAAAAACAAGGTCATGTGTATAGAGGAATTTCATACAGCACTTCCGATATACAGCGAAGGTATTTGTCGATCGTAGTATCGAATGATTTTTTGGACAGGACCGTTCAGACTATTCTGGATTCCGCATATACGGGCAATGTCGGAGATGGAAAAATTTTCGTTTCGGAAATTGTGGAAGCCTATCGCATACGAACCAAGGAAAACGGCCACGCCGGAATCAACTAATCTTTTTAACCGACTAAACTTTTTAAAAATGGACGCAGGATTATTCACAGCCAACAATGTTTGGATGATGGTTTGCACGGCACTGGTATTCTTTATGCATACCGGATTCGCCTTCTTGGAAATCGGATTGACCAGACAAAAAAATACGATCAATATTTTATTCAAAAACGTCTTCATTATATGTGTGGGGCTCCTTTTATATTATATCGGAGGATTCAATCTCATGTACCCTGGGGACTTTAATGGCTTTTTAGGTTTTGGCGGATTTGGCCTCCCTATCGACGAAACTGGCCTTACCGCAGAATATGCAGATGGAGGTTATACCTATTGGACGGACTTTCTTTTTCAAGGCATGTTCGCCGCCACGGCCGGCACCATTGTTTCTGGTGCGGTTGCCGAGCGTATTAAATTAGGAGCCTTTATGATTTTCGTGATTTTCTACATTGGCCTTGTATACCCGATTGTGGGATCATGGCAATGGGGCGGAGGTTTTCTTTCAACCCTAGGCGGTGAGAATGGCGGTTTCCATGACTTTGCAGGTTCTACCTTGGTACACTCCGTTGGTGGCTGGGGAGCGTTGGTGGCCATCTACCTATTAGGCTCTAGAATCGGAAAATACGGACCCGACGGAAAACCAAAGGCGATTCCCGGGCACAACATTCCGTTGGCTGCCGCAGGTGTTCTGATACTTTGGTTGGGCTGGTTTGGCTTCAACGGGGGATCGGTACTTTCGGCTGATCCAGGAATGACCTCATTGGTCTTGGTAACCACATGTTTGGCTGCAGCGGCAGGTGGAGTATCCGCATTCGCGGTTTCGACACTAATGTACAAAAACTTCGACCTGACCATGTTTCTCAACGGAATTTTGGGAGGACTTGTCAGTATAACCGCCGGAGCGGACTTGATGACACCTTTTACAGCGATCATTATCGGATTGATCGCGGGAGCGATCATCGTCTTTGGTGTCGCGCTTATCGACAGACTTAAATTAGATGATCCGGTAGGTGCCGTTACGGTTCATTTGATATGTGGTATTTGGGGAACCTTGGCGGTCGGTATCTTCGGGGCTAAAGCAGGTCTTGATCAATTTCTTTATCAACTGGCCGGTGTGGCAGCTGCAGGAGCTTTCTGCGTGATTACTTCTTTCACCATAATCTACGCATTAAAGGCCACAATGGGTATTCGAGTTTCCAAGGAAGAAGAAATAGAGGGGCTGGACATACATGAACATGGTATGGATTCATACCCAGATTTCAGAATGAACCAACATTGATATAGAAAAGAACGGAGCGTTTGGCAGAACGCTCCGTCAAATAATCTTTTCAAAAAATTTAAATAAGATCTCAACAAACTTTCCCATAAGAGAATTAAATCCAAATTTATGAAAGCGATTACTATCACAAAATACGTAAAATATTTATCTTCAATAATGCTTTTTCTTTGCTCGACTTCATCGCTTTTCGCCCAAGATGAAATCGTAGAAAAACCGAGGTTTTCTTTTTCGGGTAGTGTCGATGCTTATTACAGGGCCAATCTAAATTCTGCGAATGCCGGAGAAAATTATTCGGTGCCAGGAAGTTCTTTTGCGAACCTACCGGGTTTCGCCCTAGGCATGGCAAACGTAATCGCTGGTTACGAGGGGGAAAAAGTGGGCTTCGTCGCCGATTTGGTTTTTGGGCCAAGAGGTGAAGATGCGGTTTTCGGCACGCCACTCGGATCTTCGAATATCATCAACCAATTGTACGCCTATTGGAATGTAAGTGACAAGGTAAAATTGACCTTTGGTAATTTTAATACTTTTTTGGGGTACGAGGTAATTTCGCCAGTTGCCAATTTCAACTACAGCACCTCTTACCTATTCTCTTACGGGCCATTCTCACATGCAGGATTAAAGGCCGATTTCGCAATATCGGATGATTTCAGTTTGATGCTCGCCGTCATGAACCCGACAGATCAAACGACATTTAATAGTAGTGGAACCTATGCCTTTGGCGCACAATTAGGATACAGCGGTCAATATTTGAACGCACTTGTTGATCACGGAGCTTTTGAAATCGACTTTACGGGAGGTTTCGATCTTTCCGATTCCTTTTTCTTAGGAATCAATGCCGCATATTTCGATAACGATGAAGATGTAAGTTTTGCCGGAGTGGCCTTATACCCTCAACTGGCAACATCTGACAATTTCACAATAGGATTAAGAGGAGAGTATTTCTCGGAAACAAATCTCGGTGGTATTGGGGCGAACGACATAAATGGCGACGCAAACGTTTTTGCGGTTACCTTGACTGGAAGCGCCACAATTGGTGATTTGATAATCAAGCCCGAATTACGATTGGACAGCGCATCGGAAGACACTACATTTCTTGATAATAATGGGGAGCCGATCAGCAGCCTTTCTTCTTTCGTTTTGGCAGCGATTTACTCTTTCTAAAATAGTTAGTTGTTTATTTAGCTACCCCGATGTTTTTAGAGGTATTTACATCGGTGTTTCTATTTGCCCCTTTTGAAATCCCTTACCCCGGCCATGATTTTTGTATCCAAAGCATTTACGCTTGGTACGATGGGGCATGAATATTTTCTGTTATAGGTACAGTTAGGATTGTAAGCCTTATTGAAATCGATCACCAAACTATCGGAATCGGGAATTCGAAGATCGATATAACGCCCACCGGCATAAGTTTCCTCGCCATTGGTGTGGTCCCTAAAAGGCAAAAAAAGATAATCTTCATAGCCCTCTTCTTTCATCAATTCTTCGTTCTGATAAATTTCCAACTGATGGTTTTTTCCGTTTAAAGAAAACTCCGCGACACCATAGACGACTTCCGTTGCCTTGCGATCCGTTGTCGTAGGCATTAAAAATGGAATTGCCTCAGGGGTGCGGGAAAATTTCACGGTCACGACATAATTCGTATCCGGTGCGAAAAAATCAAGTCCTTCAAAATCTTTACGGAATCTATCGGGTAACGGGGAAGTTTCAGGATTTTTAAATTCCCCATTAAGCTCCTTTTGAAACTTTAGAATATCGGCCAGTACGTCGGTCTGAGCTACGACAACATCTTTTTGTGCCAAATCATGATACTTTTTTTCTTGCTTGCAGGCAGAACCGGCAACAACAAGAAAAATGATCAAGCAATATTTCGAAAATTCCATCCAAACTATTTTAGAAAACAAAAATACGATTTAAAGTATTTATATCTTAGCAACTAATCAGCCTGCTAAAATGTTGATTTACTGTGGATTATTTCACGCAAAGCTCGCAAAAAAGGGACGTAAAGTTTCGCAAAGTACCGATAGTCTTTGCTTTAAACTTTTTTCGGGCTTTGTGCAAAAAGCGTTCCGATCGGCAGATACTCAAAAAATGATATAGAGATCAGTAGATAAGTTCATAGTGCCAATTTAACAAAAATGGTGATTTGATGGATCCTCCCCTTTTTTCAAGGGGAGGGCCTGTGCCGAACCTGCCGGCAGGCAGGTTTACTTCGGTATGGCGACAGCCGGAGGGGTCTCGGCTTAAAAGCCGTGGCAACTGAACTTTGAACTGGGCTTATCAATTGCCCCTGGATTCATCGCAGTGGGCTTCATTGGTATGATTGAATTAGCTTTGGCCAAAACGCCCAAACAGACCAGCACCAAAACTTCATAAAACTTGCCAGAGGTCGATTGCTCTTTCTTGTTTTGGTCGTACTTTGTCAAATAAATCATCTGGCCATGAACAAAATGCTGGGATTAGTTATCATATTCTTTCTGTTCTCATGCACGAACAAGGAAAAAACTGTCGAAACGAAGACAATAAACAGGGTGCTGCCAGATTTGAAACCAGACCGCTACAATGTTGCCTTTCTGATTATGACCGGCACTTACAATACCGAATACACGGCACCCTATGATATTTTTCAACATACGCAATATCGAAAGGGCATCAAGGCGATGAACACTTTTACGGTGGCCAACACACTACAGCCTATTACCACTTTTGAAGGCCTGAGGATATTATCCGATTTTGACTATACAAAAGATTCACTGCCACAAATTGATATTTTGGTCGTTCCCAGTGCCGAACATCATCTAGATTCCGATCTAAAAGACAGTGTAATGATCAACTTTGTAAAAAAGGTAGATGCCGAAGCACAATTTGTGACATCACATTGCGATGGTGCTTTTGTACTTGCCAAGGCCGGACTGTTGGATAATGTTATGTCGACAACATTTCCCGGTGATATCGGCACCTATAAAAAAATGTTTCCGCAACTTGATGTGAAAGATAGCGTCTTCTTTGTTCATGACGGAAAGTACATTACTTCTGCGGGTGGTGCCAAAAGTTTTGAGGCCGCTCTCTATTTGTGCGAGATTTTATATGGAAAAGAAATAGCGGACTCCCTAGCGAAAGGCTTGGTCATCGATTGGAATTTGGAGGATGTTCCACGGGTTACTCCTCAATAATATCGTAGCGGGCCTCTTTCAGGTATTTTTCGACAATTTCGTTGAATTCAGGAGTAATTCGGAGCAATGAAGTATTTTCAAGCGAATACAGTTCATCCTTATTGGTATAATCTTGTTTTAACAATTCTTCCAAATAGAAAAGTGCCGTACCGTAATCACTTAGTTTGGCATTGTGCGAAATTATCTTTAAGTAGTTCTTAAATTCCGTCGGTGCGGTAATGGTCTTTAGCATCCATAAAAAATTCAAGGCCTCTTCATCAACGGTATCTTCCGTATTGATCAAATCGATATTATCTTCGATCAGTGCATTTATGTAGCTTCTTAAACGTTCGGCCATTCGCTTTTCAAAAACATTGGTACTCTTGCCATACTTTTCCAATACTTCCATTTGATAGGCCCACCATCCAAGGTTATTATAATTATAGGTAAAAATATCTTCCTCTAAATAATAATCATAATCATCTTTTATAAAACCCTCCTTGAAAAAGGCGGCTTTTTGACTGCGGCGATATGCTTTGTAATTCTTGCTTCTCTTTAACGCTTTTTGGGTCGCCTTAAGTGAAGCGGTACCATTGTGCGCCTGAAATATTCGCATCATTTGATTAAGCCTATGATCGGCCAATAAAGGCCTGTTCAAGGCCATTAGATTGCTTACTTTACCCAAATGCTTATCGTAAATATTGTTGATGACATCTTTATCGGTAGGTGCATCTCCCTTCGCCATTGCCGCCAGCGCGAAATACTCCATGGCCGTTGAAAGGTATTCGGTTCCCGGCCATTCATGCCCCCCATCAAAAATCAATAACTGGTTTGGGAATTTCAACTTATTCAATATTTTCTCCAGAGATAACATATCAGGGTAATTGAAATCTTTATCGCCGACAATACCTATAAAGTGAAACGGATTTTTACTTGACAACACTTCGGTGTTAGCAACTGGCGAACCGCACGATATTACCCCTCGAATGTTCTTTATAAAAGTCGGGATGACCGAAGCCAGCCTTGCCCCCGCAGAAAATCCCGCAGTGTAACTTCTATCTCTTTTTATGGGTAAAATCGTGAAGACCGTATTGAACATTCTATTCGAAATGACAACGTTTTTCGAAATGGAAAGACTGTCATGAATATCGTTCGATGCGGCTAAAATATAACCGTTTTTCTCTGCGGCCGGGGCAAAAAGACTCAGTGCTCTTTTACCATTGCCCTCAGTATCGAATATAAAAACTATCGGCCAAGATTCTGTCATTTTGAACTGTTTTGGCAGGTATAGCGAGAAACTTTCGGGTAAAGAATCGTTGACTCTTATAGAATCTAGCACGATACCCTTTCTGAGAACAAGTTGTTGCGCGGCTCCTGAGAAAGAAGCGATCAATGCAACTAGGAGTAAGATTTTCTTCATAACAATGGAAACATCAAAAATCTAGCCAAAATTTATTCAATAATAAAAATAAATACCCCCTGCCAAACCTAAGCTAGTGATATAAAGTAGTGAATTATTCGCCAATTAGACCGATTTCAACTCCTTCGGAATAGGCGACTTTCACACCATTATCACTAAACGCCTTTTTTATGGCCTTATTGGCATTAAAGGTAACCTGCCAAAAATCGTCCGGCAAGCAATATGGTCGTGCCACAACTTGAATATTGTGTGAATCAAAAACTTGAATACCGATTTCCGCCTTTGGTTCTGGCAGTATTTTCGGTACGGTCTTCAACGCCTGTTCTATTATTTGCATGACCCTCGGGAAGCTTTCTTCATAAGGCATTGTGACCTCAAGCTCTAATCGGATCATTCCTTTTTCGGAAAAATTCGTGACGACCGAATCCGTAATCTTCGAATTCGGAATAATCAATATCTTATTACCGGGAGTCAGCACATCGGTACTGAAAATACCTATTTCCACTACTCGCCCGAACTTATCCTCAACTTGGATCCAATCACCGATTTTGTATGGTTGCAGCGTCAATATAAGAATTCCTGATGCGAAGTTTCCAAGACTGCCCTGCAATGCCATACCAACGGCAAAAGCGGCCGCAGCCAAAATTGCGGCCAAACCGGTCAGGTTGGCCCCCAAAACACTGGCAATAGCAAAAAGAACGGCACCCTTTAAGACTATACTTGCAGTGGAAGACAAAAATGGCCTCAAGGTTTCAGAGACACCTGTTCTTTCAAGTAGCATTACAACCCAGTTCACCACTTTTTTCACGATCTTGAACCCGATCCACAGAATAAGGCCCGCACCAACAACTCTTGGTACATAAAAAATTGCCGCTTCTATGGCTTCCTGTAAATATTCATTCCATTTTTCCCATTCCATGCTCTAAAAATAAAGGATTAAATCATTTATATATAAATATCGGCGTGAATTTTTGTTTATGAAGGAACATTTTTAATATCTTTTTCAATTCTTGGTAAAACAGATTTCATATGTTCGATTCAGAAGATGAAGACCTCGGAGGCAAAAGTTTTGAGGAAACCAAAAAAATGCCCTTGTTCAAAAAGGCCGAGGAAATGCTCGATATTGCAGAAAAAATCGTGGCAATTCTTTCGGAAATGAACTTAAGGAAGGACAAAACGACCAAAGAGGAAATGCTACAAAATTATGCCAAATGGATTATGGAAAATTCTTCGATTATTCCCGCAAAAATCACCGGTGCCGAAGGTGTCGGAATTTATGACCTAAAAATGGAGAATGCCGCAATCATAAGAAAAGCCGCTCGCGAATTACAGACCCAATGTACCGGGCTTAAAATATTCGGGTTCAAAGAAACGGATTATCTTGAATTACTTAGAGATGAAATCGAAGAATTCCGTGCGCTGTTCGCCGAATGGGTAAAGACTTTCGACCCGTGGAACTATAATATCGATAGATGGGGACTATTCAACCCGCCAGGTGTCAATTACGACGACAAGGATCCCGATGATGATATTCCCTTTGATCCAAGTGATTTTTTTGACGAAGGTTAACCATTAACTCTTAGATATCGGTGCCCTCGAAACTACATCGGATAAAATAATATGGGTTTTGGTCTCGCCATATTGAATAAGCTTGTCGATGAACTTTTCAAGATGAAACTGATCTACCAGCACAACCTCCATAACAATGTTCTCTTCTCCTGTTATCCGATAGCAGTTTAGCACCTCGTTCAAAGAGCCGACCATCGCCAAGAAGGGTTTTAATTTTCCCATAAAAGCACGCAATGTTATAATGGCCCTGAGCGCATAACCGGTCTTGGCGTGGGATACGATCGCATGGTAGCTCACCAAAATTTCAAGGTCTTCCATTTTCTTAATGCGTTCCGCCACAGCAGGGGGTGTAAGGCCTACCTTGCGACCGATTTCGGCGAAAGATTCCCTAGCATTTGCTTGAAGGCATTCCAGAATTTTCCAATTTAAATCATCAATCTTTGCTTTCAAAGTTTTTTATCTTAAATAATTTACAATCGAAAGCTAATTTACGAAATTGCCATTTAATCTAAACATATTTACTGGTTTTCGGTCGTAACTTTATAGTGGAAATTGCTATCTAATTATGTCCCTACACAATCTTAGGACCGTTCCGGTCTATCGAAGGTCTCTGGCTCTCTGCGAAATGAGCAGGGAAATCGCTTCATATGTTTCATTTAACAAAGATTTGCTTAAGCTGTATAAGTCCAATAGTCTTAGAGATATTATCGCCGATTCTTTGCTGACCGATGCGATACTGATTCCTCAGAAAATTGCCATTGCCGAGACGACCAACTCGTATACCGAACGATTGAAAACGACTAGCTATATTAGCATTATGATTCGCAATATCAGTTCATATTGCAACGGACTAGAACATGACGGTGTTAATGAAAAAGAGTACCTCAACCTTCTGCGAGGCGAAATAGCGGTGTTTAGAAGCTCTTTCAAAAAGTGGCGCAAGTCATTGTTAAGCGATGGTAACCGCTAAGAACTATTCTTAGAGACTGTTTTGTTTTCTTAAAACAAAAAACTTCTATTTTCTCCGTCAATGCTTTTATTGTCCTAATTTTGGGTCTTTACCAAAATTGAGATGAAAGCAACTATTTTGATCCATTGCCCGGATCAACCGGGAATTATTAGTTCGGTGACTGGTTTTATCCACTCCCAAAGAGGAAACATTATTTACCTCGATCAACACGTCGATAAACAGGCCGGAATCTTTTTCATGCGTTTGGAAAGCGACTTTAGCAACCAAATGACATCCTTGGAAAAATTCAATGAAGCGTTTGAAACCGATTTGGCCAAACCCAATAAAATGGAATGGAACATTTATTCGGATGGTATTCGACCTAAAATGGTATTGTTCGTTTCTAAATACAACCATTGTTTGTATGATCTATTGAGCAGATATCGTTCTGGGGAGTTAGATGTTGAAATTCCGTTTATCATCAGCAACCATGATGAACTCCGTGACATTGCCGGCCAATTTGATATTGATTTTCATCATATACCGATTACATCGGAAACAAAATCACAAGCTGAAGAAAAACAATTACGACTTCTGAAAGAGCACCATATAGATTTTATCGTTCTCGCCCGTTACATGCAAATTGTAACGGAAACATTAATCAGTGAATACCCGAATAAGATTATCAACATACATCACTCGTTTTTACCTGCCTTTGCAGGGGCCAAACCTTATCATGCAGCTTTTGAACGGGGCGTGAAAATCATAGGGGCAACCAGTCATTATGTTACCGAAGACCTCGATGCCGGCCCGATAATCGAACAAGATGTAACGACCGTTTCCCATTCGCATAGCATAAAAGATTTCATCGCCAAGGGTCGGGATCTTGAAAAAATCGTGTTATCAAGGGCGGTAAAGCTTCATTTAGAGCGAAAGACCATGGTCTACAACAATAAAACGGTCATTTTCTCGTAACATATTGGTAGAAAACTCTTTTCTGGTCAAAAAAAATTAAAGATGAAAAAAAATCTGTTCTTTTTCGTAGCGATATTTCAGTTGGTCTCTTGTGGTGAACTGCAGCAGGTCATCAACCAATTGCCACAAGAAGGTCTAGGAAATGGCGAAATTGCTAGTGGTCTACGCCAAGCCTTGGATTTCGGAATAGATAAACAGGTAAGCAAACTTACCAAGGAAAACGGTTTTTATAAAAACGAACTGGTAAAAATATTGCTGCCCGAAGAGCTCCAAAAGGTGGACAAGACCCTCCGCGACATCGGTCTTAGCAAGATGGCGGACGAAGGTCTAAAAGTGCTTAACCGAGCTGCGGAAGATGCCGTGGGCGAAGCTACCCCGATTTTCGTAAATGCGGTAAAAGGAATAACTTTCAATGATGCCAAAAATATACTTTTAGGAAACGACAACGCCGCTACCCGATACTTGACCAATGCAACACGGACAGATCTTTATGGCAAGTTCAATCCCGTAATAAAATCTTCTTTCGATAAAGTCGGGGCCGGTGCGATCTGGGCCGAACTTATCGGTCGTTATAATAGTGTCCCTCTGGTAAAAAAGGTGAATCCTGATCTTACCGATTACGTTACCCAAGAAGCCCTGAACGGCGTTTACAAAATGATCGCTATCGAGGAAAAAGAAATAAGAACCAAAGTTTCTTCGCGAAGCACCGACCTTCTTAGAAGGGTTTTTGCACTTCAGGATAATTAAAGATAATCGGCCTAATTTTCATGGTTCGTTAAGATTTTGTCAAAGCTGCAATATTTGAATAATTCGCCCGTTATTTATTTAAAGACATTTGCTAAGATGGTCTTTTCAAAAAATTATTTGAGTTAGTATTTTTTGAGTTAGTTAGTTTAAAAACCGGTGGGAGCACCGGTTTTTTCTGTTTTCCAAGGTCAATTCCTCGCTCTTCTTATAAAACCTTTATCTTTCAAAACCCTACCATTTCATTGATCTTAGGAGTAAAATATTATCGGGGTTTACTTGTTTTATGTTTTTTTTAAGATTTCTAATTCTTAAAATCCATAATTTAAACAAAGGCTAGTTCAAGCATCAATCATCAATTACAACTTCAATGAGACATCTAAGAATCTTCATCACATTCTTGCTATTGTGTTCTGTCGCTTATCCTATTACACCAATAGAATTTAAAGGAGAAAACAGACAACTTTCGGTTAATCTGCTCGCAAAAGCGGATGCGTTTTTTACGAAAAAAAGTTGTCGTGAGGCCATCAAGACCTATCAACTTGCCGTTGAAAACAAATATGTGGAGAAAGCCGCGCTCTTTAAAAAAATAACGTTGAGCTACTCCGCATTACACAATATTGATGAAAGTCTACAATGCATTGAAAAATGCCTGATATCTGCCTTCGATACTTCAATTTTAATGGATTCCGGCTTCGATCCGATATGGGAAACCCCTGGGTTTAATCAAGCTTCGGAAAAATATACCGAGAAATATACAATTTGGTCGTTCATGTACCTATATGTGGCCTTGATCGGTTTTTATATCGCTGCCATTATCCATTTCAACAAGAAAATTGACCTCGCGGCCAAATTGTTGATCAGCAGCTTTATTTTTATTCACTCTTTCTTCATCTTACATATATGTCTGGTCATTACACATCTGCATTACAAGTTTCCCCATTCCTATGCGATGTCGACATGTTTCTCATTTCTTTATGGGCCTTTACTCTATTTTTATTTTAAAAGGATTGCCCAGAAATACAGTTTCAAGAAAAAAGACTTACTGCATCTTGTTCCCACCCTCTTGCTTCTATTCTATTTGGTACCGCTATATTATCTTCCCGGTGAAGAAAAACTTAGGTTAATTATCGAGAGGATAACGATAGGGCGCAGTATTGGCGACATTACCATTATAGTATTAAAACTAGCTTCCCTTATAATTTACGGTTACTTTATTCGAAAAGTATACCGAAAAGCCAAAAAAGATAACAGTATAAATAAGGAAAATAAAGTCTGGCAGAAAAATATATTCAGAATTCATAGTATGTATATTATATGTTATGCAGCTTATGGAATATTGTTGAGCAACAACATGACCTCAGGATTTTTCTACCATTTACAGATAGTCAGTATGGCTCTGATGGTAATGTACATGGGGTACTCGGCCAACGTTCAGCCCAACGTTTTTAGCGGCGGTTATTCTTTTGGCAAAGGGCTGTTCTTCAAGTATAAAAAGTCAGGGCTCACCCAGGGTTTATCGAATGAACTGAAAGAAAATATGATTTACCTATTTGACCACGAAAAAATCTACAAAGAGAACGATATTAACCTCGACACCATTGCAGAGCGGTTGAATACCACACGTCACAATGCCTCACAAGTCATAAACGAACACTTCAAAATTAATTTTCACGAGCTGGTGAATAAATACAGGATAAACGAAGCAAAATCGATGCTTGAAATGGACGACCAACATAACCTGAACATCATCGATATTGCCTATGAAGTGGGTTATAACAACAAAGTTACTTTCAACAAGGCTTTTAAAAAAGATACGAACCTGACCCCTAGCGAGTATCAAAAGGTCGCCATTAGGGTTAGAGCGTAAAAAAAATGTAATCTTTCATCGGTAAAGGAAACGTTTATCAGTATTAACCCGTCTTTAAACTATAAATAGGTTATTTGAACATAGAAATAAATCAAAAAAGAAGTAAATGTAAGGCAGCCTTGATGACCTTCTCTTAAAAAAATATATTTGTCTCATTTTTTAGAGTGGTTATTTGAATTAGCTATCAATAAAAATCAGGGTTGCATTTTACGATCAAATTGGTATAATTTATCTTTCATCAATCAAATCATGTTACCATCAAGCAAAAGCGACCCGATTTAAGGTCGCTTTTTCGTTGTTTTTGCAATTGAACAAATCTAAAATTTATTCAATCCTCTTGTACAACCCGTCAAAAGCGATACTCACCACTTTGTTTTCTTGAAGTGTTTCCCAAAGTTGCCGTACGGTACCATCTTCATTTGATGTCCATGTTATTCTGTGAATCGACTTTTTCCCATCGGCTCCGGCGAACTCATCCGAAGAAAGTATCATCTGGTTTTTTGTCCTGTTTCCTTTTAGTTTTAGATGAAAACCGGAATTATCGACCCATAATTGTTCCCATTGCCCAGAAACAAGGTTATAAAAATTAGTGCTGGTTCCTGTTGAATTTCCGTTGGCGCTTTTCCAGCTTTCCCGTAAAATGCAATTATCCTCTAACTTTACAATAGTATTTGTACCGGCCAGGCTTCCGTCAGAATTGACAACCTGCCACTCCCCCACCCAAAAATCAAAGGCTTTGTGATTTTCAGTACAGCAAGGACAACTATCCTGTGAAAACACCATCCACGAAGACAAGAAGAATACCGATAGCAAGAAAAATCGCTTTTTCATAATCGACTTTTAGAGCCTGTTTTGAAATATCTCGATTATTTTCTTATACCCTCTTTTTGCGCATAACTTCGTTAAAATTTTAAACCGTAGCGATGCTATG
>QIJL01000120.1 GCA_003232435.1 Flavobacteriales bacterium
GTTTTTAACGCATAGCCGTCTTTGACATTCATGGTGCGCAATAATTCCCCTTTACTTGAAACAAAAACGGAACCATCGGTCAACACACCGTCGACGTCGAAAACAAATGTGGTAATATCTTTGAGGTAGGCCTTATAACTTTTTTCCATAGGTTTTTCGGATTGATTTGCTTAGTTGGGAATATATTTCCTTTCGGTCGGAATCTTCTAATAATTCCATATGACTTCTTATTGTCGCTAGATCATTTCTTCTGGCCGGCCCGGTCTGTGCTTCAAGCGGGGAGAGGTTTTTGATTTTATTCGCCGTTTCGACTATCAACGGTTCAAGAAGCGAAAATGGCAAATCTTGGTCTTTGCAAATTTCGGCTCCAATTTCGTACAAGTGGTTTGTGAAATTGTTTACGAAAACTGCCGCAAGATGAAGGCGGGCCCTTTTCTCCGTGGAAACTTCAATCACATTATTTGATAATTTCTCTGCTAATTTGCGTAATAAATGCAGGTCTTCATTGTTTTCGGCCTCTATACATAATGGCACTTCCTTGAAATCTACCTTCGTTTTTTTGCTAAAGGTCTGTAAAGGGTAAAAGACCCCCTTTCTGATTTCTTTAGGCAGAGAATCCATGGGTACGCTACCTGAAGTATGGACTACCAAACGTTTCGTTTTCTTGAAAATTTCAGACACCGACGCAATCGCATCATCACTCACGGTCAGAATATAAATGTCAGGGAATTCATGTTTTTGTACTCCATGATCCTGTCTTGTGGGCGCTAGAATTTCCTTAAAAGACCTGATTCGACTACTAATTACCTCGAGAACCCCTATGCCTTCGGCCTTTGAAATGCTTTGTATCAAATGGTGGCTTAGATTGCCCGTACCCACAATGGAAACTTTGATCATGTCGCAAAATTAGGGATATATTTCAATTTGTCATGAACCTAGATTTCTGCCCATAGGAAATGTTATTCTTTCTAAAATAAAAAGGACGGCGATCAGGCCATCCTTTTTCAAATTCATATGTCTTGTGATTTTCACCAGCTAGTGTCGTGTCGTGTATGAAATGACGGAAAAGAACAAGGCTTGGTGCGTTAGAGCATGCGTGACGACACTAGGCACATGAAACCGCTACAGCATGTGTGTGGCCGGCATCGTTCGTGGAGGTCACCGAAATAGCAGTTTTGTTCTTTAGCGAAGTAAAGCTCGCTGCCGATAGTGTTACGATATGATCGTGGCCAGAACTACCTTGAATCGAATACGTTTTTTCAACCCCGACATTCACATCTTCTTTTGACACGGCCAAAGTGTGCCCATGATTTGTGCCGATTGTTACGCCTGTGCCATTGGCTAAACAATCAGCACCAGATGGATCCGGATCTGCCGGGCCGTTGTCAGAACTTGAACAACCTACGAGTGCGTAGGCGGGAAGGGCGACCAACATAGTGCCCACAGTCTTTTGAATAAATTCTTTTCTTTTCATGTGCTTTTTTATTTAAAGGTATCAAAAAATAGTTAATTGTCAAGAGTGTATTGCGATAGGGCATTTGAGCCTGTTTAAGAATTTGTAATTAGGATTTTTATAGGTCATTTTTGATGCAGTATGAGGTAAAATTTTTAAGCATAGCCGTAGCTACGGTTCAAAATTTTAACGAAATAATGCGCAAGGGCGTAAAAAAATAATTGACGAATTCTTAAACAGGCTCTTATCTTTGTAGTCAGATAGTGAAGATGCATGAAAACAGAATTAACCGATAGACAACACGTTTTTCAACTGGTGTCGGCATTTTATACCAAAGTTCGCGACGATGATCTGCTTGGCCCGATATTCAATGGTATCATCGATGATTGGGATCATCATCTCGATCATCTGACCACTTTTTGGTGCAATCAATTATTTTTGGAGCGAGGCACCTACAAGGGAGACCCCATTGCCGCACATAATAAGGTAGATGATTTTACAGGGAATAGAATAAATGAACATCATTTCGGAAAATGGTTGAATTTATGGGTGCAGACCATCGACGAACTTTTTGAAGGCGACAATGCATTTATCTTAAAAAATAGGGCCAGAAAAATGTCCACCCACATCCATTTGAGCATTTTTTCAACGAGGAAAAAAAATAGGAGGGATTTAGGGTTTTCCCGTGACTGAAAGTCATAAAAACTCCCTACTTTTGCAGCCTGCAAATACAAAGCGTTTAGGTCGATGATCACGAAGCTCAAGAACATTATTTTTTCCACAAGATTAACGGCCGTGCTCTTCATTGTTTTCGCCACTGCCATGGCCTTCGGTACTTTTGTCGAAAGCGAATACAGCACTTCGACGGCACGGATCTGGATTTACAACGCTTGGTGGTTCGAAGCCATTATGGGAGTATTCGTAATCAATTTTATCGGCAACATGTCGCGATATAATCTATTGCGATGGAAGAAATGGCCCGTACTTCTTTTACACCTTTCTTGGATCTTGATAATCGTTGGGGCCTTTGTGACCCGCTATATCAGCTTTGAAGGCCGCATGCCGATCCGAGAAGGTAAAACGGAAAAAGTTTTTTATTCCGATAAAACATATCTCACTGTTTATGTCGGAAGCGCGGAGGATGAAGTTCGAAAGACATTGCAAGATGATCTGATAGTAACACCCGAAGGGTTGAAATCTAGTTTGCCGTGGACTTCGGATTTCAAAGGAAAGCCGTTTACCATTTCATATGTTGATTTTATCAAAGGAGCGAAGAAAGGTCTGATACCCGATGAAAACGGCAACGAGTTTTTAAAGATCGTAGAGGCCGGAGATGGTAATCGCCATGATCACTATTTAGAAAGCGGCAAGGTAGCAAGCATCCACGGCGTTTTGTTTTCACTTAATAAAATGACCGATGGGGCTATCAATATAGCAACTAGTGATAGTACCTATTCGATCCGATCGCCTTTTGAAGGAGATTTTATGCGAATGGCCGATCAGGTGCAAGGAAGTGTTCTGAAAGACAGCCTTCAACAATTACAACTTCGTTCATTGTACTCAATGGCAGGAATGCAATTTGTGATACCCGAACCGCTGGTCAAGGGTAGGGAAGGGGTGGTGGAAATTCCCGAATCTGAACGTACCGAGGTAGACCTAGATGCTCTTGTGGTTGAAATAGCAGTCGGCGAGCAGCGAGTTCAAAAAAAAATATTGGGTGCAGCAGGTACCGCGAATTTTACCGATAGATTTTCAGTTGGAGGTTTGGGTTTCAACCTCGGATATGGATCTAAGGTCTATGAATTGCCCTTTGGAATCAAACTCAATGATTTTATCGCTGAAAAATATCCTGGTACCGAAAAAGGGTATGCTTCCTTTATGAGTAAAGTGACCATCGAAGACGAGCGGCCCTATGATTACGACATCTTTATGAACAATATCCTGGACCATCGAGGATATCGATTTTTTCAGTCTAGTTTCCATCCCGATGAAAAAGGCACTATCCTTTCGGTAAACCACGACCAATGGGGTACGCGAATTACTTATCTCGGCTACACATTACTTTATACAGGTTTGTTGGGCATTATGTTCTTCGGAAAGACCCGTTTCAAAGACCTCGGCCGATCACTCAAGAAATTGAAGGCCAAGAAGGCAAAGCTTACCGCGATTTTGGTTCTGGGGATGTTTCTTGACCTTTCTGCACAAGAGCATTCGGCCGATGATGGGCACGACCACAATACAATGCCCTCCAATGTGCAAGTCGATTCCGTTTTACAGGCCACGGTGGTCCCTAAAGAACATGCCGAAAAATTCGGAAAACTGATTATTCAAGATGCGGGTGGGCGTATGAAGCCCATCAATACTTTTTCTTCCGAATTGCTGCGAAAATTGAGTCGCAAAGACAAATTCAACGGTATGAACGCCGATCAGGTATTCCTGTCCATGATGATGAACCCGGCAGTTTGGTACAATACGGAGTTGATAAATCTTACCAAAGATGTCAAAAACGATAGCATCAGGCATTTGATCGGAGTTCCTGAAGGTAAAAAATATGTAAAGGCCACCGACTTTTTTGATTCAAAAGGAAATTACAAATTAGAACCCGTTCTGCGAGAGGCCACTTCAACTAATAACCCCGATGCCTTTGAAAAAGATGTTGAGCAGGCCCATATTCGGGTCAGCCTTTTGAATCAGGCTTTGAGTGGAGAGATAATAAAAATATTTCCGCTTTTAAATGACGAAAACAACAAATGGATTTCGGCGGTCGAGTACCGTGCTGGCCAATATCAGGTTCCCGATTCGCTCTATGCCAATTTTATCAAAAATGCACTTCCGTATTATTTGATGACCTTGCAAAATGCGAAGAAGTCAGGTGATTATACAGATGCAGATAAGTTGCTGGCGGCCTTCCATCAAAATCAGAAAAACCATGGCAGCGAGGTTTTGCCGTCCGAGGAAAAGGTCAAGGCCGAGGTCATTTACAACAAGCTGAACATTTTTAACCATCTCTACATGTTGTACGGACTAATCGGGGGCCTGCTTTTTATCGTGTTGGTCCTTCAAATATTCAAAGACCGTTCGATTTGGCGAGTAGTTGTCTTTGCCTTGAAGGGCACGATCATCATCTTATTTCTTTGGCATACTGCCGGTTTGATCCTGCGATGGTACATCTCAGGCCACGCCCCTTGGACCGATGCCTATGAAAGTATGGTCTATGTAGCTTGGGCTACGATGGGCATGGGTCTCTTATTTGGGCAAAAAAATGATCTGGTAATGGCCGCGGCCTCTTTTGTTGCCTGTTTGTTGTTGATGATCGCCAGTTGGAACTGGGTCGATCCCGCGATATCGAATCTTGTTCCTGTTCTGGATAGTTATTGGTTGATGATACATGTATCTGTCATCGTTGGTAGTTATGGACCCTTGATAGTTGGTGGAATTATAGGCCTTGTGTGTCTTCTGTTGATGATATTGACCACCAAAAAGAATAAAAAACGAATGGAGATCAACCTAAAGGAACTGACGATTATCAATGAATTGACCCTGACCGTTGGTCTTGTTATGCTGACCATCGGTAACTTTTTAGGTGGTCAATGGGCCAATGAAAGCTGGGGCCGTTATTGGGGTTGGGATCCAAAAGAAACATGGGCATTGATCTCTATTATGCTTTATGCCTTTATCATTCACATGCGCATCGTACCAGGCCTAAGAAATAGGTGGTTGTTCAATTTTATGAGCTTGGCGGCCATTGGTTGTATCATGATGACCTATTTCGGGGTCAACTATTATCTGGTCGGGCTGCATAGTTACGGGCAGAGTGGCGGCACTGTGATCACACCTGATTATATAAAGTATATTGTCTTGGGAGTGGGTATTTTCGGGGCGATCAGCTATTGGAGGTATCGGGTAAATTATTCGAAGTAAAGCCATTTCGTAATCAGCATCAAGTTTTAGAGTCAACCTCTTGAGTACCGGAACGAAAATTTAAACGCAAGGAGCGCGCAAGGAAAAATCGCAAGGTTCGCAAAGTATTTAAAACCAATATAGTATGACTTTGCGAACCTTGCGTTTAAATTCAACGGCAAGTTGATTTTCAATATTTTAACTTTCTCCCCCGATACTGATTAGTTGCGCCATTTCATTGGTCACAATCGTTAGTTGAAACCCTGCCTGCCGCAGGCATGGCAGGCAGGTTAGCGCAAGTCCGCCTTGGGCGGATTCTAAAACACTTATCGTTTCTTTTTGGCCAGAAGCCCGATGTGGGAAGTTGGAAGACGATCGCTTCCGATTTCCGTCTTCCGACAAAAACGGATATTTAAAAAAAACGAATTTCATTCGTAAAAAAATCTATGTGCTTGTAGTGCATAGAGTGGTTTAGTTTCGTATTACAATTTTTTTTGCATCTTTGTATCATCATGAAGTTATAAGAATTATGTTTTTTATAGATGTCATAGGGTTCAAGCCCAGAAAGTAATTGGCTACTTGCCATTCTTTTGACATTTTCATTCTTCAGTCCAACATAGTTCTTTCATAATGACAAATCAAAACACACTTACGTTTAAAAAACTGGCACGCCATTTTATTACTGCGGTAACCGGAAAGGAAACAGAATTTACTACCGGAAGCATTCGCAAGGCGATTTTTATGCTGTCCATCCCTATGATTTTAGAGATGATGATGGAATCTATTTTCGCCATCGTCGATATAGCCTATGTATCACAAGTCAGTGTAAATGCTGTTGCCACAATCGGTCTGACCGAATCGGTAATCACTTTGGTCTATGCCGTTGCCATTGGTCTAAGTATGGCCGCGACTGCGGTCATAGCACGCAGAATCGGGGAGAAGGATATTCATGGTGCAAGAAAAGCTGCCGTGCAGGCAATTATTCTTGGTATCATAGTTTCTGTATTAGTGGGAATCATAGGGTTCTTGTATGCCAAAGAAATTCTAGGCCTTATGGGCGCCGAGCAAAGTCTTATCGACGAAGGCTATGGCTATACAAAACTCATGATAGGTGGTAACATTACCATTCTGCTATTGTTCTTGATAAATGCCATTTTTCGTGGGGCTGGGGATGCCTCCATTGCCATGTGGACTTTGGTATTGTCAAACGGCCTCAACATTATTTTGGATCCGATTTTTATCTTCGGATGGGGTCCCGTTCCTGAATATGGGGTCATGGGTGCCGCCATTGCAACGAATATTGGTAGGGGTACCGCCGTACTATTTCAATTGGGAATTTTGTTCTTTGGCTGGAGCCGCATCAAAATCGCCATGAAAGATATTGTCTTGAACTTAAAAGTAATGTTCAATTTGATCAAGGTATCTGCGGGCGGAATCGCACAATTCTTAATAGGTACTTCAAGTTGGGTTTTCTTGATGCGAATCATGTCTGAATTCGGTAGTGAAGTATTGGCGGGTTATACGATAGCGATTCGCGTCATGCTTTTTACTTTAATGCCCTCTTGGGGAATGAGCAACGCCGCCGCCACTTTGGTCGGGCAGAATTTAGGGGCTAAGCGGCCCGAGCGTGCCGAAACCTCCGTTTGGAAAACAGGAAAATACAACGCGATTTTTATGGGAGTTGTTTCCGTTGTCTATTTGTTGTTTGCCCCGGAAATAGTGAGCTGGTTCAATGATAACCCCGTGGTTATTGCGAACGGCGGACTCTGCCTTCAGATTATAGCTGCAGGATATATTTTCTATGCTTACGGTATGGTAGTGACCCAAGCCTTTAACGGATCTGGCGATACAGGAACCCCAACGAAGATAAACCTGGTCGCCTTCTGGTTGTTTCAACTTCCCTTTGCTTATTTAGCCGCTATTACATTTGAATATGGAGCTGTGGGCGTATTTGTGGCGATTACTTTGGCGGAAGTTCTATTAGCCGTAATCGCTATGATTTGGTTTAAAAAGGGAAAATGGAAAAAGTTCGAGGTATGATGGTTGCCAAATTTTCGTAACTTTCTTTTTCAATTTTGAAGTAACATGCTTTTACGCCGATCTTGGGTCATTATTTTTCTTTTAAACATCGTATGGTGTGCTGCTCAGAAACAGTTCGAGCCCGGTAATTCCCTTCCAGCGAACGCCATTGATGCCGAAAAGATCTATCTGCAGCTAACAGGAAACGCATTTAACACTTCAGAGGTAGTCTGGTTCAAAGCAGTCGTGGCCAATGCCTTTAATAACTCCCTATCGGATATCAGTGGGGCTCTACATGTAGAATTGATCGAACCCATCGACGAACGGATAATAGACAGTAAACTGTTGAAATTGGAAAACGGAACAGCCGAAAGCTTTTTTCAGCTACACGCCAATTATCCTGAAGGTAAATATTTGATACGGGCTTATACCGAATGGAACAAAAACTTCGGGGTTGATTTTATGTTTTCGACCTATATAGATGTCTTCCATTTCAAAAGACCGGAAGATAAAATCGACCCTATTCGAGATATTACCATTACAAAAGAATTGAATAATGAAATGCTTTCTGTCTCTGCAATGCTATTCCCGAACGAATTGGACAGCCTGCATAAAGGCAAGGCGATGCTCTATTTAAATTGGGAAGATGGAACCGACTCCATTGAGATCAAGCAAAAAAGAGGCAGGCCCGTCCCCGTGGAATATGACATAGTAAATGATGTAAAGGTAATTAGTTATCGTCTAAAAACCGAAAGTAAGAGCTATTCTAAATCGATTGTTTTGGATGAGAACGCAGGTTCCTTAGATTTTTTTCCGGAAGGGGGAGCATTGGTAAACGGCATCAAAAGCACCGTTGGCTTTAAGTATCTGAACCATAAAGGCAAAGGAGCCGAAATAGAAGGGGTTATAGTCGATCAGGAAAATAATGAGCTGTCCACTTATAAAAGTAACCAGTTGGGCATGGGCCAAATAGCCTTGCTGCCAGAAATGGGGGAAAGCTATTTTGGGGTAGTTCAAACAAAAAATGGTACCACCTATAAATATCCTATTCCGATGGCCAGATCCCAAGGTATGGTAATGCGGATTATTTCTAGAAAGAATGTGAAGCTTATTGCATTGGATACGAAACCGGCAATAACCGATAGTATCTTCGTAAAATTGTACCACCGAGGAAAGGATATTTACATGCTAAGGGCATTGATGAAAAAAGGAACGTTTAATTATGCCTTCAGTAGCAGCAGCTTGCCAAACGGACTTATAGGGGCAACTTTATATGATTCAAAACATAAGCCCATCGCCGAACGCCATTTTTACAATCATAAGCCCGAAGAGAATCTGGATATAAAAGTTGAAGTGGGCAAAAACGAATATGAAACCCGTGATAGTGTGGTCGTTCGCATTCGTTCAACCAAAGGAAAACAGCCTACACCATCTTCAATATCCTTAATGGCGGTAAACAAAGACTATTTAGAACAAACCAACCGTAGCCAAAGAAATATGGTTTCCTATTTTATGCTGGAATCGGATATCAGGGGCGAAATCGAGAAGCCCGCTTATTATTTTGAGCATGGGGATCATATGAAAGATCTGGATTATTTGATGCTTACCCAAGGTTGGACGAATTATAAATACGACAAGCCCCAAAAACCTAAGATAACTCAACCTGAAAAGGGACTCAGCCTTTCCGGGTATGTTGGCGGAGTGCAGAATAGAAAAAAAAGAAAACGTTTTCAAAATGACACCTATAATTTGACATTGATGACTTTCGGGGAAAAAACCAATGTCTATCATCAAGAAATCGATAGTACCGGATATTTTGATTTCAGTCTCGAAAATAGTTATGGGGATGGAAAGAAATTTGTGATACAGCCTACAACTTCCGCTCGAAGGAGTGCAAACTTTAAGGTTCGTATCACTAAAAGAAAGATTCCCGAGATAGTGTATGAAACCGAGGTAGTTATCGCTCCCGTGGATAGTATCATAGAAAAAACCATAAGTGAACGCATCTTAAAAGATATAGCACTAGATCCTTATTTGTTGCCAAATACCATTGAATTGAATGAGGTTGTTGTCAGTGACTATGCGCTGACCCCGGAAAGGGAAGAAATGAAGAAACTACATGGTATGCCTGACGTGGTCATTGGCAACAAAGAGTTGATGGCCAAAGCAAAAAATTGGACAGGAACACTTTATTCATGGTTGTTGTTCAACTACCCCCAAGAGCTTTCAATTAGAAGGGTTGGGCGCGCACCTGGTTTTTTATATGCCGGTGTCCAAGGTGCGGGTTTTACCTATATTTTAATTGATGGCATACCGGTAATAATCGACAATTTTAGTATCGTTCCCGATATACCCCTTAGAGCTGTCAAAAGTGTGGAGGTTCTAAGAAATACCAGTAGTGCTAACCGCTATTACAATGATACATTTAACGCGCCAGGCTATATGCCTTTTCCTGCAATTTTAGCCATTTATACGTATTCGGGCAAAGGTCTTTTCGGGGCTTTTCCAAAAAGATCAAACTTATTACTCGACTCTGCCCTTGAGTTCTCCCCGAAGAGGGAGTTTTACAGCCCGGCCTATGATGAATCCGATGCTGATTCTAGTATATCCGACCTGAGAACATTGATACATTGGGCACCCAATATTGTTACAGATGCTGAGGGAAACGCTACCGTGAAGTTTTTTAATGGCGACATAGCCGGTAAGGTAATGGTCATTTGTGAAGGCATCTCCATTGTTGGAGATGGAGTTGGTCGGGGCGAAATAATTTACGATATCGTTGAATAGAATTTAAGGGTTTATTTCTTGTCGAATTTTATGGGACCAAATTGAATGATGATAAGGCCAAAGTTATTTTGTAAATTCATCCTTTTAAAAGAGTCTATGTTGGGTTTAATTATTTAGCATCAATGGAAAGCAAGAAAAAAGGCGTGAACACCATTTGCACACATGTTGGAGCAGTCGAGGATAAGCTATTTAAAGGAGCGATTTCGCCCCTGTATATGAGCTCTTCGTACGCATTTCAAGATGTCGATACCAAGCGATACCCGAGATATTTTAATACACCGAACCAAGAGGCGTTGGCCAAAAAAATCGCAATGTTGGAGCATTGTGATGCCGGACTGATTTTTGGCAGTGGAATGGCCGCGATAAGCACGACTGCGATGGCCTTTTTGCAAGCAGGAGACCATATTGTTCTTCAAGGCGATATATACGGAGGTACTTATAGCCTCGTGGTCGAGCAGTTCAATAAATTCGGAATCGAATATTCTTTTACGGAAGGATTGGAAGCTTCGGATTTTGAAGAAAAAATAAAGTCCAACACCAAAGTGATTTATGTTGAGACCCCTTCGAATCCCTTATTGAAAATTACTGATTTGAGGATGGTTTCCGGCTTGGCAAAAAAACACGGATTGATTTCAATGATCGATAACACTTTTGCAAGCCCAATCAATCAGATTCCTTCCAAGTTCGGAATCGACATTATGATTCACAGTGCTACTAAATATATGGGAGGTCACTCAGACATGTGTGCGGGAGCCGTTGCTTGTTCCAAGGAAAGTATTGATAAAATCTTTCATTTGGCAAAAAATCTGGGCGGCAGTCTAAGTGATTACACCGTATGGTTGTTGGAACGTAGTATGAAGACCATGGGTATTCGTGTAAAAGCGCAGAATGAGAATGCGCAGCGAATGGCGGAGTTTTTAAATACTCATGAAGATATAGACACGGTTTATTATCCTGGTTTGCCAAGTCATCCTGGGCACGAAGTAGCCAAAACTCAAATGAAGGGTTTCGGAGGAATGATGTCATTTGAATTAAGAGAGGATCTCGATGCGGATTTATTCCAGAAATCATTACAATTGATAAAAGCCTCAATGAGTTTGGCAGGTGTGGAAAGTACCGTACTTTCGCCGGCACAGACTTCGCATACACTTTTAGGTGCTGAAGAGCGAAAAAACCGTGGCATTTCCGATGGATTGATCCGTTTTTCGGTCGGAATCGAGGAAACCGAAGATCTTATTGTAGATATCGAACAAGCTTTGGCAAAGGTAAAGTCAAAGACAAGTGTTGCAACTCGTTAGACGACCTGCAAGGTGTTGTTGACGAAGGAGACCTCCTTGTAGGTCTGAAATTAAAACCTACAGGGTCAAAAGCCTGTCCGCCGCAGGAGGAAGGCCTCGTAGGTTGACCTGCAAGGTATCGCCGACAGAGGAGGCTTCCTTGTAGGTCTGAAATTTAAACCTACAAGGTCAAAAAAAGACCTTGCAGGTTTGATCAAACTGAACATACATGAAATTAGATATTTTAGTTTTCGGTTCCCACCCTGATGATGCTGAATTAGGGGCTGGGGCTACAATCGCCAAGGAAATTGCAAGGGGTAAAAAAGTTGGCGTCGTAGATTTGACAAGAGGGGAGTTGGGTACTCGTGGAACCGCGGAAATACGGGATCGAGAAGCTTCGGAATCTGCCAAGATATTGGGGCTTTCCGTTCGAGAAAATTTAGGGATGGCCGATGGTTTTTTTGTAAACGACAAGGAACATCAAATAGAGGTCATTAAAGTGATAAGAAAATATAGGCCTGGTATAGTTCTGTGCAATGCCATTGAAGATCGCCATATAGACCATGCCAAAGGAAGTGATCTAGTAAGTGACTCCTGTTTTTTAAGTGGCTTGCTAAGAATTGAAACGAGAATTGGAGAAAAGGATCAAGAACATTGGCGACCAAAAAATGTCTACCACTATATTCAATGGAAAAATACCGAACCTGATTTTGTCGTTGATGTAACAGGCTTTATAAATAAAAAGGTAGAGTCAATAAAGGCGTATGGCTCGCAGATATATGATCCCAATAGTGATGAACCTAAAACACCGATTAGCAGTCAAAACTTTTTGGACAGTGTTACGTATCGCGCACGGGATTTAGGTAGACTAATCGGAGTTGAACATGCCGAGGGCTTTATAGCTGAGCGGTATGTAGGGGTTTCTCATTTGGGAAATTTGATCTAGTGTTAAGTTAAGTATAAAAAGACGCACCAAGTCTTGCTCTTTTTCGTTTTTGTTCATTATAAAAAGACTCACGTAGCTAAGGCTATGCTTACTTTTTATCATTTCACAAAATTCAAAAAATAACTGCGACTTATACGTAGTTTTACACCTAACTTAACACTAACTGGCCTTTTTGTAGGCCTTTTTCGACTTGGTGAGTGTAAAAAAGAAAGAAGTTCCTTTCCCCTGAATACTTTCTACCCAGATCGTTCCGTTGTTTTTTTCGATCATTTCCTTACAAAGGGAGAGGCCTAGACCGGTTCCTTTCTCATTGTTGGTTCCGTAGGTGGTCACAGTTGAATTTTCTTCAAAGATTTTTTTCTTGGTTTCTTCATCGATTCCAACGCCGGTGTCCCGTACTGCAATCTCCCAATAGTCATTCTTTTCGATGGCCTCAATAGTGACGATTCCACTTTCGGGAGTGAACTTAAGGGCATTGCTTATCAAGTTACGAATTACAATATCGATTTGATCCCCGTCTGACCATGCCATCGTATTTTCAGGCAAGCGACTTAACAATTGTATTGATTTGTTTTGAGCGATTTCTGAAAGCAATTTGATGTTTTCATTTACTAAGGCATCCACCGAAATAGTTGAAGGTTTTGTAATCAGACCATTCATTTGGCTTTGGCCCCACGAAAGAAGATTGTTAAGGGTAAAAGATATATTGTCAATGTCGTTTCTCAATTTGGGGATAAAGGCCAGAAACTCCTTTTGGTTCATTTCGCCATCTCTGAATAATTTCAAGAGGCCTTGAAATGCCCCAATGGGTCCGCGCAAGTCATGGGCGATAATTGAAAATAGTTTGTCTTTTGTACCATTTATTTCCCGAAGCTCAATCTCTCTTTTTTCTAAATCTCTTTGTTTGACATTTAATTCCGAATTCAGGTTTCTTTGGATTTTTTCACTTCTTCGGACTAAAATTGTAACGGTAATGAATATCAGTAAGATAACTACGGCTATATAAACGTAGTTTCTTTGCCTAGCCAAAGACTTCTCGTTTTCAATCTGCCATTCTTCTTTTTGTCTTTCGTATTGGACCTCGGTCTTTAGCATATTAAGGCTTTTTTGATTCTCTACTCTAGATAGGGTGTCCGATATCTGCTGAAAGACCTCATGATATTGAAGTGCCGTTGCAAAGTCACCTTTGTTCTTGTTGATTTTGTATAGGGTTTTGGCACATTTTTGAATGCCTTCCTTAAATTTTATCCCTTTTGAGTATTCATAGGCCTTTACGGCATAGGTTTGTGAGAGACTATCTTTTTGAAGGGATAAATAGGTCTGGGCCATACCATTTAACAGATCGATTTCCGATCTGGTGTCTTCCAGTTTCGTATGTAACATTTCACTTTGATGATACCAGTGCAGGGCCCACTTATACTTTTTTTGTTTCAAATAGGTTTTTCCTTTGATCTCATAGGCATATGCCAACCAATCCATGATTTTATGGCGTTCAAAGACTGTTATACTGCTATTTACATTGAACATGGCATATTCCAACTCGCCCATCTCTGCATATAGTGAAGCTATATTGCTGGTTGTTTCGGCACTGAAAACCTCATCCCCGATTTCCTGGTTAATTCTTTTTACTTTTTTGTAAAAGTCCAATGCGTTCTTAAAGTCTTTCTGCGATATGTAAAGACTGGCAATATTCTCGTTCATTATGGAGAGCATCCTCTTATTCTCAAATCTTTCGGCCATTTCTATACCTTCTAAATAAAGTTCGAGGGCAAGTGCATAATCACCTTTGTATCCGTATTCCCCGGCCAAGTTATTTTGAATATCAAGATACATTTTAGAATCATGTGATTTATCTGCCAATTTTGCGGCCTGACTGTAGTGCTTTATGGCATTCTCAAAGTCACCCTTATCGGAGTAGTAATCACCCAAACCGACTAGAGCCTTGCATTGACCGTTTATGTAGTCGATGTCTTTACTGAAGGTTATTGCCTCTTGTGACAATAAAAAGAGACTATCGGCTTTATAGAATCTAAGTTCTTGGCCCAAGGCATTGAGTAAGTCGATGTAAACCGTGTCCTTAGTGCTGAAGTTTGGATTATTCTTAGTTTTTTTTAATTGGTTTTCAAGACTATCCCTAGAGTGTTGTTGGGCATTGATATTTTGAAAATGGAAAGTAATCAACACTATAAATGTCAGAATACATTTAAGGTGTTTTGAAGTTGTTGGGCAGCAAGTCTTGATTTGGGACATTTCAAGCGTAACTTAAGGCGTAAATTTAATCTGACAAACACCCGATTTATAATTTATGTTGTGAAACTGCGATAATTGTGTGTTTGGTCGTAAAATGGCTGCCGTTTGTCGATGTTTTATAATTTTGATTCCTTTTTCGACCACCTCTACCTTACCGGTTTCAAATCGGAAAATACCACGAAAATAGAGGAAATACCATTTTTTTATTTTGAAAGATCCCTCAAAAAAATCTACCTTTGCCGTCGCTAATAAATGGTGGTTGTAGCTCAGTTGGTTAGAGCATCGGTTTGTGGTACCGAGGGTCGCGGGTTCGAATCCCGTCTTCCACCCAAAAAAGCCCCGTCCGCTAATTAGCGGACGGGGCTTTTTTAATCAAAACGAAATAGTGTCCGCTAAAAAGACAAAAGACGCTTACTTCGACAAGCTCAGCACAGGTCGCTACAAGACATAAGACGTAAGACTTTTATAACTAGCTGTTTTTAAAGGTTTTGAAAAAATTGGACTTAGTCGATACTGCAATTTGATGCAGGGGCTAAAAATTCCCGATTCAAATCGTTACGAAGGTAACTGTTCAGCCGAAATGATTCTTAACCCCAGAGGGATACATTGATTAGCGAATAAACAAATTTGATGTGAAAAAAAAGCCATGCCCGCCGGAGGAGAGTTTAGGAGTTAGGAGTAAGGTGAAATAGTTATGAGTTTATGGTTTGAGTTATTTTAACTACTGACTACTGACTCATTAGAGCATTAGCACATTTAAACATTAAACAACACACTTCGGCAGGCTCAGTGCACCGCTTCGGCTGAACAGTTACATCTTTTCGCAAACTATTTTTGGAATTTGGAATTTTAATGCCTCGTGGGCTTGCCCCGAGGATATTTACTTTTATTTGGAAGTCTTATCAACGACAATTTTACCGGCCCTATTGGCAACTTCCCAGGCGGTATGAAAAACAAGACGAGTACGGTTTTGAAGTAAATCGTAGTTTATCTTGTCGGGAGTATCGCCGGGCTTATGATAATCATCATGTGTTCCGTTAAAATAGAATATTATCGGAATATTATTCTTGGCGAAATTGTAGTGGTCACTTCGGTAATAAAACCGATTGGGATCATTTTCATCATTGTACGTATAATCGAGTTCGATATTCATGTATTTTTTGTTGACCTCTTCAGAAAGTTCATGAAGTTCGGTACTCAATTTATCGGAACCGATCAAATAAATATAATTGCGGTCACCTTTCCTTTTTGGGTCGATTCTGCCGATCATGTCGATGTTCAAATTCGCCACAGTATTCGCCAAGGGAAAAATAGGATCATTATCAGTGTAATATTGAGATCCGAGAAGACCTTTTTCCTCACCGGTCACATGGAGAAAAACAATCGACCGTTTAGGCCCCTGACCCCTATCTGCCGCAGCTTTGAAGGCCTCGGCAATCTCGAGCAATGCAACGCTACCAGAACCATCATCATCGGCTCCGTTATTGATTTCACCATCCGCGGTAACGCCTATATGGTCTAAGTGAGATGAGACAACAACATATTCGTTAGGTTTTTCAGAACCTTTGATTACTGCCACTACGTTTTCAGAGTCTATTTCTTCGTTATCCCCAGATAAGTCAAAACTGATCTTGGAGGGAATAGATTTAACCTCTGAATCTGAATCAATATCTTTTAAAATGGATTTTGCCGTCTCTTTTGTCAGTACGATATTGAAAAATGCGCTTGCATCACTTGCAATGGCCATTTGACCGCTATCATTATTCTTCATATAATCGAAATAACCTTTGTAACGACTATAATTCAGTTCATCTAGAAATAGCATTCCCTTGGCTCCCTTCCCCTTAGCAGTTTCAGCCCTTTTGCCCATTGCCTCTGACATATTGCTCCATCCCGAAGACTCGACACTTCCTGAAAGTTTGTATGTGCCATCAGAATTCATCGGTTCGCCGAACTTTGCAAGTATGACTTTTCCATTGACATCAAGATCTTCAAAATCAGAATACCCTTCCTCTTCAATTCCATATCCAACATAGACGATCTCCTCGAAATCTCCTTTTGCCTTTGAAAAAGTGACGAAAGCATCTCCTATAGCATATTCTTTTCCATCTATTGTAATTGAACCAGTAGGAAGTTTGATCATCTCAAGAGGAACTTTTTGAAAATAATCCCCATCCGATTTTGCCGCAGGTATTCCTAATCGCTCATATTCGGCCTTTAAATAGGCAACGGCCTTTTTTTGGCCCGGAGTTCCGGTTTCCCTTCCTTCGAATTCGTCGGAAGCATATATAAAAAGGTGCTCTTTTAGTTCTCCCTCTGTAATAGTCTCGGCGAATGTAATCGCCGAATCTACCGTAGAAACTTCTTGACTTACCTCAGAGACTGTTTTTTGCGATGAGTTGCAAGACATTGCCAAACAAATCGATGCGAACAATAAATACTTCATTTTCTTTATCTTGTTAGTTCAAAATTCACCAAATATAAAGATATATTTGTTACGCAATCTAAAGGAAAAAGTATGGATTTCAAATGGGAGGGTGTTATGCCCGCGGTAACTACAAAATTTACATCAGAGGACAAGTTGGACTTGAAAATGTTCGGTGTGAATATCAGGGCTCAAATCGATGCAGGGGCGCATGGAATAGTATTGGGAGGCTCCTTGGGTGAAGCGAGTACATTAACACAAGAAGAAAAAAATGTCTTGGTCAGGGAAACGGTTCAAATAACAGCGGGTAAAATTCCCGTAATCATGACCGTCACCGAACAAACAACGAGTGTTGCGATTCAGGCAGCCAGTGAAGCTAAAGAAAACGGTGCGAACGGACTAATGATTTTGCCTCCGATGAGATACAAATCCACTGACCATGAAACGATTACTTATTTCAAGACGATTGCAGAAAGTACTTCATTGCCCATAATGATCTACAATAATCCTGTGGACTATGGGATCGAGGTTACTGTGGATATGTTCGAAGAGCTAATGAAATTGGATAATATTCAAGCTGTGAAAGAATCGACCAGGGATATAACCAATATCGGCAGGTTGCGTAATCGGTTTGGGAATGATTTAAAGATATTGACCGGTGTTGACCCCTTGGCTTTGGAAAGTCTACTGATAGGTGCTGATGGGTGGGTTGCCGGACTCGTATGTGCCTTTCCGGCCGAGACGGTTGCTATTTATGAGCTCGCCAAAGTGGGCCGCGTAAAAGAAGCTACAGAAATCTATCGTTGGTTTTTGCCATTGTTGGAGTTGGATATCAGTCCGCAACTTGTGCAGAACATCAAATTGGCCGAAGTTGCAACGGGTATTGGTACGGAAACTGTTAGACCCCCAAGATTATCATTACAAGGTGAAGAGCGTCAACGTGTATTAAAGGTCATTGAAGATGGATTGAGAACGCGACCTGAATTACCGGATTACAAATATTTAAGTGCCGAGCAAACCGCATCGTCCTAAGAAAGAAAATAACAAATGATTACAGGAAAAAGCTATATTGGAAATACATTATCGGCTGAAGGAAACAAGACATATGCCACTTTTGATCCCAAGTTGAATCTTCAAACAGAATGGATCTTTACCGAGGCGACCAAAGAAGAGATCGATAAAGCTGCAGCACTGGCGTCGGAAGCTTTTAAGGTCTACCGCGAGGTAGCTGACTCCAAAAAAGCTGTCTTTTTAAGAACGATTGCAGAGGAAATCGAAGCTTTAGGAGATGATTTAATCCACACTTACATCAAAGAATCCGGTCTTCCAGAAGGCCGCGCCAAAGGTGAGCGAGGTCGTACGATGGATCAATTAAATGCCTTTGCGGCTTTATTGGATGAAGGCTCATGGGTCGATGCGACCATTGACACTGCTCAACCGGAGCGCCAACCGATGCCGAAGGTCGATCTTCGAAAGATGTTGATGCCAATTGGGCCAGTAGTGGTTTTTGGATCTAGTAATTTTCCCTTTGCATTTTCTACTGCCGGAGGTGATACTGCAAGTGCCCTTGCAGCTGGATGCCCGGTGATTGTAAAGAGTCACCCTATGCACGCAGGCACAGGTGAAATTGTCTCATTGGCAATCTTAAAAGCTGTGGAAAAAACCGGAATGCCCAATGGTGTGTTTTCCAACTTGAACAGTAGCGGCATTGAGGTAGGCCGGCAACTGGTAATGCATCCAAAAATTAAAGGCGTGGGATTCACTGGAAGCATAAAAGGCGGTTCTGCCTTATACCGGTTAGCCAACGAACGGGACGAACCAATTCCGGTCTTTGCCGAAATGGGGAGTATCAATCCTGTAATAGCGTTGCCATCCGCTTTGGTCGAAAAAGGTGAAGAATGGGCAAAAAGTTATGCCGGTTCTATCATGTTGGGAGCGGGGCAATTTTGTACCAATTGGGCATTAAGAGTACTTCCTTAGACAATTTTATAAAGTCCCTTGGAGATGAGATCGAGAAACTAGAACCTATCTGCATGCTCCATCCCAACATTCATGACAATTATGAAATGGGAAAAAATGAGGTTTCGAGCCAAGGAGGGGTAAATGTTGTGGCAGAATATGACACCGAGGTCGCTCCCAATCATGCGAAGCAAAAAGTCTTGACCGTCAATGGATCGAACTTTTTGAAAAACACCAAATTGCACCAAGAGGTATTCGGCCCTTTTTCAGTTGT
>QIJL01000202.1 GCA_003232435.1 Flavobacteriales bacterium
GAGATCCTCCTGGTTCGAGCCAGGCACATCTTACTGCATAAGCCTTATATTATATTGAATCGATGTAGGTGACAGCACCATTTCTTGTTTCTCTTGATTCTCCTTCAATTTCAAGGAATTGATTAAATTGTCGTACTAATTATGATGCGGTCCATCCTCCATCAATGACTTGTGCACACCCAGTGATATTACATGCTTCATCAGAGCATAATAAAAGAGTCAAGGCAGCCAATTGATCAACGGTTACAAATTGTTTAGTCCAATGGGGTTTGAGTATTTTATTTTTAATAACATCTTGTTTTCTAATGCCATGTACTTTTGACAATTTGGCAATTTGTTTTTCAACAAGTGGCGTTTTCACATATCCTGGACATATTGCATTTACCGTTATATTGTCTTCGGCAACTTCCAGCGCAACAGATTTGGTTAAACCTACAATGCCGTGTTTAGCGGCAACATAGGCCGATTTATACGGAGAGGCAACTAGTCCATGAACTGAAGCAATATTAATGATGCGCCCCCAGCCAGCTTTCTTCATTAGAGGTAGGGATCTACGAATGGTGTGAAAAGATGAGGTTAGATTAACCGCAAGTATTGAATCCCACATATCAGGGGGGAATTCATCTACCGGGCAAACATGCTGAATACCAGCGTTGTTGATGAGGATATTAACAGCTCCCAGTTGGGCAAGAGTGTAATCAATCAAGCGCTCAATCTCATTGGGCTTGGTCATGTCAGCTTCATGATATAGTACTTTTACCCCGCTTGATTGAAGGTCCCTACGATGACGTTCAATATGATCTTTGTCCCCAAATCCATTCAACATGATGTTAATGCCAGCACTAGCCAACCTACGAGCCAAGCCAAGACCAATACCACTTGTAGATCCGGTTATGATAGCAGTTTTACCTTTTAGTGACATGAGATGCTATTTCGTATCTTTTTGGTTATCGGAGATATTATCAGTTTGGATTCCCCTTTGAATGTAGTTTACTGCCATGTGGGTAATTAATATTTCTTACTAATTGCATTGTCCAAAATCATCCGGATGGCATTTTTACTGGTTTCAATTAGCACTTCCAACCCACCTTTATCAAAGGGGGTCTGCCAAACTGTGTAAATATCTTCACTATATAAATGAGCCTCTGGCAGGTAGCCAATCGCCCCATTGATCAGATTCATCACAATCACGGTATGGTTTGGAAAGGCCTGCCTCAATTCAGTTTGCAATATGGAATAGGGTTCAGCTTGTGTACCGACAAAGATGGTGTCTCCAAACTTCCAAATCCATACCGGAAGTCGAAAGTCAGTTGTATCACCCAGTGATTCCCGCACTCTTATCTTCCTTAAGTGTCTTTCCCGAGCTACCCTGTCTTCAGCTTTATCAGATTCCTTTTTCAGCTTCTCAACATCCTGCCACTCTTGCTTTATCCTTATTGGAACTTCTACAATGCGGGCTTGCAATAGATTCGATACTTTTTTAACCGCTGTCTGTTTCCAAACGGCCAGTGGGGCTCCAGATTCCTGAACTCCAGCCAGGTGTAGTTCCTCACTATTGGACAGGCCCTGCATGGTGCTCAGCACCGAGAACCCCAGCTTCATCCCATGTTTATCCGCAACCCATGTTTCACTACAATATTGCAGGGACGGCGCTAATTCTCCACAAGCTCCTAACAAGAAAAGGCACAGCGCACCGGGGTAATGGGTTTCAACAGTTTCCCTTAAGGAGCCAATATAATCTGGCGATATGAGCTGGTTTTCCCAACCGAGCGTAGTCGGATGACAGGCATAATTGACCAGTACGCCCAGGGTTTGTTCAGATAGGTTAGTGACCTTTCCTACCAAAACCGTTTGATCAGCCTCTACTTCCGGATTAAATCCTGTAATATATTGGGTTTCATCTGCAACTTTCAGGTCCCTGTTTGCAGCCAGATCACAAACACCCTGATACCAGTTCAAATGTGCAGGTTGTAAATTGTCTTTTGCTTCCAGCACAGCTTCGACAATTTGCTCCCTTATTTTAGTCAGATACGGGACCACCAGATCCCCTCCCGGTTTATCCTTATTCTCTCGAGATAAAAACATTACCGAATGTGTATGAGATACTCCGATCATTACCTGGGAAGCATCTACCTTAAGTGCTTCCATAACTGCATTGCGTGTTTCCCACTCATCATCTTTGTTGGCAAATATGGTCCCATCGAAGTTGATCAGTGCATAATAGTTGTCAGGGTCGTTCTCGGAAGCCACCACCATAGCAGTGGCATATAGTGGTTTGTGCATACCGGTTGCGCAATCAAATTCGGCAGCGCCCCAGCACCTGGAGTATATTCCTACAGGCGGTGTTATGTCCCGCCTGCCAAAACCAATGTTACTTTTGAATACTGACTGCCTACCCATAATTTTGTTAAACTCTATTATTTAATGTTGAGATTACCTAGACTCAACCCTCCGTCCATTAACAGTGTAGACCCTGTAATATGGTGGTTATCGGGATCGCATAGGTAGGCCACCTGCTTCGCTACCTCTACAGGTTCAATCAATTTACCCACTGGTATTTGTGATTTAATTGACTTTTGCACTTGAGGTTTCCCTTTTAAAATTGCCGCGCTCAATCCTGCATTAACTGTCCCTGGCGCTATCTCATTAACCAATATACCATTCTCTGCATACTCAGCCGCCATACATTGGCTTAACATCCTCAAGCCTGCTTTTCCCACGCAATATGCAGGTAGATGCCTATGCACCCTATGTGCCGCCCAACTTCCAATAAAGACAATTCGACCTCCCATTTTCATTTCCACCAGCTTGTTGGCAGCTGCCCTGGACATATAAAAAGCTCCATTTAGATTAATCAATAATTGTTGGTCCCAATCGTGAAAACTCAATTTCTTGATATTGCTCATTCTTGCAATTGCAGCATTGGGTATAATAAGGGATGGAACACCTAGAGCCCTGGATGTGGTATTTATCCACTCTTCTACTTCATCTGACCTGGATATGTCAACCTGGGTATAGACAGCTTTTCGACCCAAACTTTGGATTGATGCAATCACTGAAGCCGCCGCGGCCTCTTGCTTGATATCGCCAATGGCAATATCAGCTCCACAATCCGCCAATTCCGTGGCTATTGCTGATCCAATATCCCCCAATCCACCGCTAATGATGGCTATTTGATTAGTTAGTTTCATAAAGATGTCATTGGAATACCCAAATCAGATATACGATTATTCCGACAAACAATAACCACCAAAGCAAAACACTTTTATACCACTTGTCCCCAAGTCCATTGAAAATATTCAACTTTTTCCAATTGATCGTAAGATCGTTTGTAACTTGTTCCGGCTTTGGTGGTGCGGTTAATAAGCTCATTACAATACATAATACCATACAAAGCACCCAGGTAATGCTGGCCTGGTTCAGGAAGGGTCTGGTCCACGGCAAATGATCCGGATCCAGGAAATTAGCAACACTAACCAGTCCCATGCCCCCGGCCCAATTCATCAGGTATTCACTAGCATAGAAATTCAGCATAATCCCGAAAATTAAGCCGCAAACCACACTTACCATGGCCCCTTTGGCATTGATTCTTCGAGAGACAATGCCCAAAAGAAAGACTGCTGCAAATGGTGGCGCGAAGAAAGCATACAGGCTTTGAATGTAAATAAAAATATTTTCTGATTTGTAATAAGTGATTCCATACCCGATAAATATGGATAGAAACAGCACCAATACTGAAGATTTCACACCAATACGAATCAAACGTTTTTCCGAAACTTCAGGATTGATCATCCTCTTATATATATCCATGGTATAGATAGTTGAGGTGGAGTTCAACACTGAGTTCACGGTAGACTGGATAGCTCCGAATAGTGCTGCAAGAAATAGCCCGACCAGGCCGGCGGGTACAAAAGATTTTAACAGGATCACATAAACTTTATCAGAGGTTTCATTCACCATTTCCCAATCGGTTAGCAATAGCTCCGGCTTAGCAGCAAACAATATTAAACCCGGAATCACCAATATAAAGGGGATGAATATTTTGATAAACCCAGCCAACACCATACCCATACGTGCATGCCACATGTCTTTGGCACCTAATACTCTTTGAATCATAAACTGATTGATGACATTGTACCAAAGGCTGATTGAAAAGGTAATCAATATGAGTGATACCCACGGAGTAAATGAATGAGTATTGGGCTGAATTAATGACAATCTTGCAGTACTGCCAGATCCTGGAAAGCCGTTTATCTGATCGGCGTGTTTCGAAGCAGCTTCCAGCCATTTCCCGGCAGTTGCCTGGTTTTTTTCAATCATGATGTTCCATCCTTGCACCACTGAATCTACATCCCCTGAAAGCCATTTCAAACCCAGCCAGGTAAGTGAAAAACCTCCCAACAACATGACAATCAGGGTTATGAAATCAGTCCATGCAACTGAGCGCAACCCCCCGTATATGGCCCATATCCCTGACACAATCCCCAGAATGATTATTGCCACTAGCAGGTTCCATTCTATTACATGAGGGGTGCCACCGGCGTCCACCAGAGGAAGGATAGTATTTGGAATACCAAAATCAACAATTTCGGTGACCACAATTCCGCCGATATATAATACAGTAGCAAGAAATGCGGTAATATTGGCTACTATGGAGACAATGGCAAAAAACTGTCGCATCGAATTACTGAATCTTCGCTCCAGAAACTCTGGTATGGTAAATACCTTAGAAGCCAACAGGAATGGAATGAAAATCCAGATCAATAAGGTGAAGGAGCCAATATTACCCCATGAAAAAATGGCCGCACATATCCCATAAATAAAAGCCGAGCCCATAACCCCAATAAATTGTTCAGAACTAATATTTGAAGCGACCTGAGATGTTCCGACCACATACCAGGGCAGTGATCGCCCAGCTAGAAAGTAATCATCGGATTTATGCTTCTCAACTTTCCCTACCACATAACCTACACCACTTAATATGACGAAGTAGCCAATGATAACTGCGTAATCCAATATTTCCAGGGCAAAATTATCCATTAACTCATGGTCAGGTTATGCTTGCATTAATCGCAGTAAGATTACGGTCGAATAAACTGAGGGATCTCCAGGGACTGCCCTCCCTTCAGCGCGGATTCATGGGCAATAATCCCGGGAACCGTATAGTTTAGGGCATCATAAATGTCCACTGAAGGACGCCTATCGTTTTTTAGCGCATCTATAAACTCATGTGTGAGAAAGCTGTGTGACCCCTCATGTCCACTGCCATGCCGTAGCGGCTCAGGAAGCATGTCTGTCTCATACCAGTGGACCTCCTTAAAATCTTCGGTCTTGGTTTTGCTTCGTACGAATCCCGCATCATCCTGTTCCTGTTCTGTGGTTCTATGCACAATTTTTGGTTTTGTGCCATGAACCCGGCTCCCCCCATAGAGGCTCATCTTATCCCCAATCCAATCCGCCTTCTCTTCTCCCATATGGGCGCCCCGCCACCAAACTTCAACCCCAAAACTACGACCTGCCTTGGTTTTAAAGAGTGCAGATTCATTCCAAAATGGGTTGTTTCCCCATGCATTGTCCGTGACTATTGGATCCTGGTCGCCCCATCCATGGCACGACACTTCCGTCAAACGGTCTCCTGTTACACCCAACAAATGACCGGTACAATGTGTTGGATACCACATGGGAGGAATGCCATGACGCCATGTTCTTCTTCCGTTTTCGTCATGTGAAAGAGAATCTATTCCATCATGGTGGTAAACCGAATTACAATGATATAGATTTCCAAATTTCCCTTCTTCATAAAACTTTCTAACTGAGATGGTGGTTTGCTGGTAGTAGCTGGTTTCCGCCATCATATAGGTAAGTCCGGTTTCCTTCACCACCTCCAGCAATCTGTTCGCTTCCTCCACTGATCCAAAGCAAGCCGGCACCGCAGATATTACATGTTTGCCATGCCTCATGGCTTCTATGGCATGCTGTACATGAAGTGGCCCCGGGGTAAACACGCCAATCGCATCCAGATCAGGGTCTTTAACCATTCTTTCAAGCGAAGTGTAAGTTTTAGAACACCTGTAGGTGTCTACCAGGTTTTTCAGCCTGTCTTCCCTTAGATCGGCTACCGCTGCCACCACGCAATCAGGATGCTCATGCCATTGAAACTGAGTGCCAAAACGCCCCCCGGCAATACCGATACGTATTTTACTATTGCTCCTTGTAGTGCCACTCAACTTATTATGTGCGAATACCGAAGGTGAAAGAACGATTCCTGTTGTAGCAATTGAACTGCTTTTGATAAAGCCCCTTCTGGTAAGGCTGTTAATATTAATTTTCATTTCAAAATGGTTTATCTATGAATTTGTATTTGGAAATCCGAATCGTCTTTAATTTTCATCAGCAATCCTTTTTTGTTCTATTCCATATCCAAAACGGCTAATTCACCACGTTTAAAATGGCTCCTAAGTAACTCTTCAGCTCGTTTTAGGTTATTTTTTTTAATTGACTCAACTATCTGGCGGTGTTCAGTATCAGTTTGCATATAGTCTTCCATATATTTTTTTGTTTTACCTAATTTCAAATGAAAAATTGGGATGTGTGAATAATGATAGGCTCTGGTTAATCGGGCATTTCCGGATGATTCGAGCAGTTTTTCATGAAATTTGATATCTGCTTCACAAGCCCCTGAAATATAACCTTTCTCAACCATGGCTGAGAAATCATCACAAATCTTAGTTAGCTGATTTAACTGATCTTCTGTTATCCTTTCAATAGACAGCCTGAGAGCTGCAAGTTCCAGTATTTCACGAACTTCCCGTATTTGATGAATGTCATCACTGGACATTTCCGGAATAAAATACCCTCCTTTTTCTCCATTATTTACCAGACCTTCTCCCAGGAGTCTATTCAATGCTTCACGAATGGCCATACGTCCTAAGTTCAACTTTTTTGCCCACGTATCTTCCTTAAGACGTGTATTTGGCTGTAGTTGCATTATTAGTATTTGACGCCTGATTTCCAAATAGGCAGTGCTTGCCTGAGAATTATTTTTCATGAAAAATTCAAATATTTTAACTAATGTATACAAATTATGAATATTGTTGTGTACAGGCATGAATTAAAATAGTTAACATATTTTAATTCAATCATTATGCAACTAGAAACCAACAAAACAATTAGCGGTCAGGAAATCATTCATCAATCATCGAAATATATTGCTGGCGGTGTGGTTTCCTTAAATAGAAAAGTTTCAAGATTAAGCGTGGCATATATCATTTTCCAATTGCTTGTAAACAAGGTTCCGTGAGTTACTCTCATTCTGAAGATGATATAGGAAAGACATTGGATATCATGCATGAAGTATTAAAACAGTTAAAATGAAAACACTTTCTCACATGGATCTGGAATCAAATGAGGAATCAAAACATGGTTTACCTCTCTATAAAAGGAGCTTTTTCCACAAGGAAATCGTGGTTGGTTTAAAATGCGGGGACGAATCTGTTTTGGGATATGTTTATAGCAAACATATTCATGATTTATATAGGTTCGGGAGTCAAATTACTTGCTTTGTAACCGGTAACTACATTTATACAGTTTTTGGCAAATAGGGATATACATCAATTCCAATGAAATTCAATCCCTGAAAGAGAAACTAGATCATCTAAGAAATAGGCTTGATAAAGAGTGGATGATTTACTTTAAAAAGTATATTCACCCAGATGAACCTTTCCATTAAGGCTCCTCCTTTTGGACTCCCCGCAACAAGTGCGGGGCAGGCGTCTCGTCCAATACTATAAACTACAAAGTCCCGGCTTCCACCGGGACTTTATCAAAGCTCCTCCTCTTGGACTCGAACCAAGGACCTACTGATTAACAGTCCCGGTATAATTGGTTTCATATGGTTCCATATGTATTCAAATGGACTGAACATCAAATAGTTATGAAAAATTGATACAGTTTTAAAACAAAAAAGACTAAATTCTACGTGCAAATCACGTGCAAATTTTTTGACAGCTATGAATACTTTTGTAAAAATTTCCCTGGATACCAGGCGGGAAAAGAGGAACGGATCTTGTCCCATAATACTGAGAATTACCCATAACAGCAAGCGTACTACTTCCATATCTACCGGGTACTCTGTGCCAGTTAAATTTTGGGACTCAACTAAAACCAGTATTAAACCGACTTATCCAGGATATGACAATGTCACTCGAATCAATAACCATGTAGAAAAGCAAAAGGCCAAAGCCATCGACATCCTTACCAAGCTACAGGAAAGAAATGAACTACGTTATTTGTCCATTCAGGAGGTTAAGCAAAGAATTTCAGGCAAGGCCAAAAACCAGTCCTTCTTTTCATTTACAAAAAAGTTGATCCGGAGTCTCGCTGCAGAAGATCGCTTGGGTACCGCCAGGAGTTATAAGAACGTGTTAAACCAGGTAAAAAAGTTTCAAAAAGGCAAGGACTTCTCCTTTAATGAACTATCAATTCTTGTTAAGGTTTGAACACAGTTTTATGTCCAGGGGATTTAGTGAAAATGGTTTGGCGGTATACATGCGAACCATACGGGCCATTTACAACAAGGCTATCAAAGAAGGGTGTGCCGAGTTAGAGGCCTATCCCTTCAAGAAATATAGTATTAAAACCAAACCTACCAAGAAGCGCGCTATTGAATATGTGGCTATTAAAAAGATAGCTAATCTCAGCTTTGAACCTACTGATCCGCTCTACCATACACGTAATATATTCTTAATGAGCTTCTATCTACAGGGAGCCCCTTTTATGGACCTGGCTTTTTTAAAGATGAATAATTTGATTGATGGCAGAGTTCAGTATAAAAGAAAAAAGACCGGCAGATTTTACGATATAAAGATTACGCCTAGTTTACAATCGATTTTGGATTATTACCTAAGTAGTAAAAAACCAAATGACTTTATCCTGCCTAAAATTAAAAGAGAGTCATCGGTTGATCAATACAACGACGTTTAATGGGCACACAAACGGCATAACATCAGATTAAAGGAGATTGCGAAATTGGCAGGCATTGATGAAAATTTAACTTCTTATGTGTCCAGGCATTCCTTTGCTTCCATTGCTAATAATTTAGGAGTGCCGGTTACTGCAATAAGCGAGATGCTGGGGCATGAAAAGCTTTCTACTACACAAGTGTATTTGTCTAGTTTAAAGAAAGATGTTTTGGATCAGTATAATGAGCAGGTGATAGCAGGAGGGTGAGTATGCTTGCTTATTCAATATATTGAAACCACTTCAATGGTAACCTGTATTCAACCGAACTCCTTGTAAAGTTTCTCAACATTTCATTTCGCCCGCCCTTTTTTATTGTAAGCCACCGACAATAGGACTCATTGCTTCATTACAATTCAACCTCCCATTTAGGAACAAAAGTTTGATTGGATGTTGATAAATAAGTTATCCGATCGGTAATAAAACTTTTAGGTTGATTTGACGGAAAGCCATTCTTATTTACTTCCCACACGTGCAGAATTTCATTTCCGGTCGACGGGTAACGTAGAGAATAGGGCTCAATTAATCTTTCTGCACCACTATACATTATAAGCACTAAAAATCTATTCCGTGCTGCTCTGCGAATCTGGTCCAAAGATGAGGGAGCTACTTGCGCTGAAATCACAGGAAACATCTGACGTTCAGCAGGAACTCCAGTTGCTTGTGGCATAGTAGCAAGTTGAGGATCTGCAATTGCTGGTTCCAACCACCAGACAATTGCATTTCTCAGGTCAACCAGATAAGATTCAATTGGAGGTAAGTTATTTATTTGATGTGCCAGTTGGTTATCCCAGTTTGCTTTAAGCACGGCAGTGTCTATTGCTTCCATAACATAATCTACTGACGGATCTTGCAGTTTTTTAAATTCAAATTTTGCTTTGGCTATACTAATAGTGCGATTAGCATTAATTTCTGATCGGAAGTGTCTACTGATATTGACAACATCATAAACATCCCGTGCGCGGCCATTTCGTTCAACAAGGGCTCTTGTTTTTTCTGCTAATATTTCGTTAATAGAATAGCACTCCAATTTTGGGGCAGGTTCCAAAGCGTCAGTGTAATTGTGATGTAAATCCCGTTTCACAGGCTGATCAGCTAATAACTCGTCTTGAGTTAGATCGAATTTAACCCGTTGTAGTGATCTAGGTGCCAATTTTAATGGACCGTCAAAAGGGATTTTAACCTGAAAAGAAATCTTGTCTCTTGGATTTTTGTACTCCTCCACTTTCCAATCGGCACGGGGGAAGGTTAGTCCGGTTAAAGATTCAATTTCAGTGGTAACCTCATCTAAATGTGCTTGAATAGAATCTTTGTCAATCTTCAATTCCATGGGAATAGTGAAATCGAGATCTTCTGAAAATCTATACGTTTCAAAATAACATTTCTTAAGACATGTACCTCCTTTAAATACCCATTTTGAAAGCTCTGGATGTGACGAAATTGCTCTCAATAACCATCCTATTACATAGTCCTTTTGGACGGTGGTCGGTAACAGTTCGAGATTACCCGCTAGTTGCAATATTTGTGCCTTTGGTATCATTTTGATTAAAGTGGCAAGTTTATTCTAAGGTTCCATTTACTAGCGATCTTTCCTACAGGAGGACTTTTAGGATCAAGATTTGAAATTCCAGCAGATTGGTACTTTCGGCACTTTTGTAACCATTTTTTCGATACCGGAGCGTTTAAAGTTTCTGCTAGAAAGCCAAGCCGCTTCATTACAGTTCCTCGTCCGTAACAAATTGCATATTCAAGAATTTTTTCGGAATTGTATATTTCTGAACGCCAGTATGCTCTTACAATGTCAATTGAGTGGCGTCCTCCACCTCCAAAATCGGGCATATCCATAATATCTATTATCAGCTTACTTGGATCAGCAATCTTGACCTGGTTACTACCAAACCAAACCGTTTTCATTCCGAAAAATTGTTCCTTTTTCAGCACTCTGATTCTGATTTTTACGCCTCCGATAGTTTGGATTGATTTTCTCTGCGATCGTTGAGTGACCAAGGATACACTATTGAATATTTGTTCAGTTAAATCCCAATGTTCGGCTGCTGACCAACCGGAAATATACGCTGGCTCGAAAAGTTTTGTGGCAAGTGGCCAAACTTCCTCAATCACCGGATTCGATGTAAGTGATGACAGTGGAACTATAGAGTAAACTCCTCTTCTAACTCTCTGAAGCCAACCTTTTTGGGCAAGTCGACTAAGAATTATGTTTGCGGTCGTGCGTGAACAGGAGCGAAATTCAATTACATCATCAGCATTAACTGTAATTCTTTCGTTAGCGGAGAAAATACTAATTAGTTCTCGCTCCTTACTACTTAAACCTAATAGTGATGAAGTATTCATATATTATGAATGCATTTAATTACAATATCTGTTACTATTTACACCTTAAATATACATATTATTTCAATATAATGACTGTAGATAATAACAATAAATGCCATTATCTACATATAAAATATAAATTAAAATTAATCGTACTGAACTATGCCAAGGTTTAATGCTGTAAGTTCAATTAACTTACAATTTATAAATCAACGAACATGGAATTTGTAGTACCAATTGCATTGAGATTGTCGTTCAAGCAATCATGTAGTAAATTGAAATTATTATTGCCTGATACGCTTTAATACCGAATTCACTTATTACAGAAGTCACTAAACATTTTTCATAGGATTGAACATAAAATAACATATCAACTATATCAACTATGTCAAAAGTGCAGAAGAAAATTAAGGAATACATAGAACAGCATTTTGGATATCTTTCAGTAAATCAAATTGATCATTTAAATGAATGCGATGGCGGTACATTAAATAATGTAATAGTCGGTTTGGAAAGTCATTGTGTTGGATTAATACTGTTTGATGATGGATTAGACGAAAATTATTGCCTGTACTATGTCAATGGAAATAAAGGATTATCTGGAATGGCGATCAATTTAACTATATACGAAAACCTCCGAAATGAAATCACTTATGTATTTGCTAAAATAGTAAGTGACGAGTATACAGAGGATACCGAATTGATTAATCTATTCAACACTTTTCAGCATCAGACTAAAACTTTATTGGAGAAATTGGATATTTTGACTTACGGTAACGAACTAGTAGGAAAGGGAGCAACTATTGTTGTCAAGGATAAAGCCGGTATAGCGTATGTTCCGGTTTTAAATAAGATAGAAGCATTTAAATCACTATTTAAGGAATCTAATCTTGCATTGATCCAGGATCACAATAAAATTAATAAAATATATTTAATGCATAATCCCAGAAATGGGCTTACTAAAATAGGTAGAAGCTGCGCTCCAAAGGCAAGAGAAAAAACACTACAAGGTGAAGATCCACAAACTCAAATCATTGCTCAATGGATAGCTCCCTTATCAAAAGAGAAAGAGTTACACAATAAATTTGATACGAAAAGAGAACGAGGTGAATGGTTTAATTTAAAGATTCGTGATCTTATTGAGATCAAACAAACAATGAAAGAATACTGCCTTAGAAATCAAATTAGTTAGAAATAGGATGGATAGGGAAGAAGAACTAGTAAGCAAGTTCCTAAAGTACAAAGGGTATAACAATATTATTTACGAACCTGATGGGAATATACCGCCAGATTTTTTGGTAGATAATAGTACCGCGATAGAAGTTAGGAGATTAAATCAACACTATTTTTCTGGAAATAAATGGGAACCACTTGAGGATGTTCGCTATACTCTCGTCCCGAAAATCAACAGTTTATTAAAAAGTTATACTGACAGGAATCATCAGAGGTCCGCTTTTGTGTCAATCAATTACTCAAGGCCACTAAAAGTTTCTAAAAACATTCTGAAAAAACTTAAGTCTATTTTGGATCAGCACCTAAATCGACTTGAGCAGACTGTAGAATTTCAATTAGAAGATCGGTTAACTATTAAAATATTTCCGTCTTCCGAGAAATTTGAGAGCGCCTACCATTTTGGAATGAGCTCTGATCATAATGCAGGTGGCTTTGTTGTTGGGAATGTGTATACCAACTTAAAACTAGTACTAAAAGACCATCAATACCTAGTGGTCAGGAATAATGACAGCCATCATCAGCACTTACACATTGTAGCCAACAGGGTTGGGTATGATGGCAGTATTACCAGCGATAAGTGGTGCAAGAACCGCACCGCCAGATTGTGTGATCACCTGGAACAAGAATACAAACTAACCATTGCCCGCCAGCACCGCAGAAGAGACCTTTCCTTGGACAAGATCACTGGCAAACATCGTGTTAAACTCGAAATTCGGCAGAACATTCAAGATCTATTGGATCACGGTATCAGAAGTTTAGAACTACTCATTAAGAGGCTTGCCAAAAAAGGCGTTGAGACTAAATTGTACAAACGTCGCAATGGTAAAGCTTATGGCATCTCATTTCGAAAAAATAACATTGCTTTCAAAGGTAGTACAATTCATAGGGATTTGAGCTATACTAAACTGCAGAAGCAACTGAGTTTGAACCGTCAAGCCGATAGGGGGTTGGGGTTGTAAATTGTGTAAGGCATATCTTTTTTCAATAATTTTGAATAGGCCTAAATAATTGTAATAGAAGTCATATGTCTGAATCACAGAATGTATAATACCAATTGGTTGTCTCAGTTGTCTCAAGATTGGCTTATATTAGGCTCAATAGAATAGGTATTATAGTTCGCTGAATTTGCAATAATTCAAACTTAACAATAATAGCACTTGAAAGTGGATCAAGGAAAACCATACTCAAAAGATCAAATTTCCTTGTTCCGATCCCTATTTAATGGCAGGGAGGATGTATTTGCCATCCATTGGCAGAAAGGCAATAAAAGTGGATACATGCCAGCTTACCAGTATGATCCGTACCTATATCGGCTCCATAAAATAAAGGGAGGGACCTTTAAAACCTACAACGATAAAAGCTACCGTCCACTCACTGACGAACAAATCCAAAAACACCTGGTGGGCGAACAGTCAATTGGCCTCTATTCTTTACTTAAGGATAACACCTCATGGTTTATTGCAGCAGATTTCGACAAAAAAAAATGGGCGGAGGAATGTATAGTATTGATAAAAGCGTGCAAAGGAATAAGCATCCCAGCTTATTTGGAAAGGTCCCGGTCAGGCAAAGGTGGACATGTGTGGATTTTTTTTAACCAGCCATACCCAGCAATAAGAAGCCGTAAAATTCTAATATCGTTGCTTGAACAAACCGGTATCTTCTCGATTTTTGATAAAGGTTCAAGTTTTGACCGGCTGTTTCCCAATCAGGACTTCCATTCCGGAAAGGGATTGGGCAATTTGATTGCTCTGCCCTTGCATAAAGCGTCATGGGAACAAGGGAATAGTTGTTTCGTTGACGAGCATTTGAATCCTTATGTTGACCAATGGGAGTTTTTGTCATCAATTCAAAAAGTGAATATTGAGCATCTCGATAAAATATATCAGTCGTTTACAATAAATCCCCCCCTTTCTTCAGCTCCCATCGGTATCAATTTGGGTAAACTCCATTTAATACTGGGAGATTCTGTTCGACTTAACCGGTCGGCAATGGTGCCGAAATTGATCAATTTTTTGAAGGAAGAACTCAATTTTGCAAATTCCGAGTATTTTATTAAAAAGAAAGCCGGTAGGAATACATGGGGTACAGAACGATATTTCAAATGTATTGAGGAAACTGAGAATGAAGTTATTGTTCCAAGAGGATTTGTTGGAAGACTACTTCGGTTCTGTAAACAGGGAGAAATTGATTTTGACTTTCTGGATGAAAGGAATAAGCATAATGCTGTACACTTTGCTGCAAATTTGAGCCTACGATCACATCAAAAGATTGCAGTTAAAGCTGCTATAAAAAAAGAATTTGGTGTGATTACTGCACCACCTGGTTCAGGTAAAACCGTGATCGGACTGAAAATTATTGCAGAAAAGCAACAACCTGCTTTGATAATTGTACACCGTAAGCAATTATTGGAACAATGGGTTGAGCGAATTCAGGCTTTTCTGAGTATTCCGAAAAACGAAATTGGCAGGATTGGACAAGGTAAGGCCAAACTTGGTAAGGATATCACGGTGGCTATGATCCAAAGCCTAGGAAAACATATCAACAAACAGGAAGGGCAAGATTTATGTAGTTCATTCGGAACCGTAATCATTGATGAGTGTCATCACATTCCTGCTAAGTCATACAGAAATACCATCTCGAAACTCGCGCCTTTTTACCAGTATGGATTGACGGCAACTCCCTTTCGTAAAGGGAACGATGGGAAACTAATATTTATTCACTTAGGTGAAATAATTGCCGAGATCAAACCACAAGAAATCGAAGCCTATAAAAGGGCAAGAATTATCATAAGAAACACTTCTCTGGACGTACCTTTCAACTCAAAGACTGATCAGTTTGAAACATTATCCAAAGTAGTGGTACATGATTCAGCTAGAAACAAACTCATACTTAAGGATATAACAGCCGAGTTGTATACTGGTAAGAAAGCCGTCATCATTACGGAACGGAAGGAGCATATTGATGCACTATACCAGTTTCTCAAGCAAACTTTTGAAACAATTACACTAAGCGGAGAAGATTCGGAGAGATCTAGAAAAACAAAATGGAAAATACTCAACGACGGAAATTATCAGGCATTGATCACAACCGGACAATTTTTCGGTGAAGGAACCGACCTTCAAAATGCGTCCTGTCTTTTTTTGGTTTATCCCTTTTCATTTAAGGGGAAACTAATACAGTACATTGGCCGGGTACAGAGATCAGAAATAACACCGATTATTTACGATTATCGTGACTATAAAATTGACTATTTAAACAGGTTGTTTTTGAAAAGAAATACCTATTATCGACACCTTGACAGACAGGCTTCTTTATTTGCTGAGCCAGAGAACACCGAAAGTATATCCAATAACCTTTTTACGGTTGAGAAAAAGATAAAAGTGTCCATAGATCAATTAGACTTCCGGTATGGAGCGATTGCTTTCAAATACAACCTGCCTGATATACAAACAGAACTGGAGTTTGAAGTAGAAAATGATGAAATACGTCCTGAATTTGATGTGCTGAAACCATATTTCGCCAAAATATTGAAGTCAAAGATGGTAGAGATCAACATATACGCGGAATTTCAAGAGGGAAAATTAATTTCTCAAATAGCTACTTCTGATGATTTGGAAAAAATTAATAGAGAGATTATTGAAAGTGTGAAATTCCGATTTATTGAAAAAAGTATCATTGGAAAACGCTATTTGTCAGATACAGATGAGAGCATACTCGACTTAAGTCAAATACAAGAGGATCATAATGGATCATCCTTTTATGGGTCAGAAGAAGAATTGCTGAATGATCTTTTGAAGAATAAAAATGTCAGACACTATAGACAATTAAGATACCTGGCAGCTAAGCACGATGGTTCTACGTTAAAATTACGTTTCGTGTTGCAACCGTTTTCATTTGTATTTCTTTTGACTGGTAGCGAGCAATACCATGTCGTTTTAGAAACTCTTGATACCGAAGAAGCCACATACATCTGGCATATTGACAAAAACAGGCAGATACTTCGGCAAAATTTACATGCAATTGACCAAGACTTAAATATCATCAGAAGTAAAGGGCGTCAGATTTTTCTTGAAAATCAACCTGCGAATTTTAGCCGACTTCTTCACGACTATACGGAAGAGCGAAAAGGATTTATTATTTGGAAAGACATGATAGAAGAAAGACTTATATAAAATGATTTTGAAATTATGACAATACAGCCTCCATACAGACTGGTTGGCACTTATTACATACTATAATTATGACAAAGTCATTGCTAACCGTACTTACTCTAAGCTTTTACCTAATCGCATATGGTCAAAACCCTAATCATTATACTTCTTTTGATGAGGCGCTTATTGTGCCAGAAAAAGTGAAAAATTTAAATCTGCAGTGTAGTGATCTG
>QIJL01000558.1 GCA_003232435.1 Flavobacteriales bacterium
CGGCAGGTATTCCACATGGTCCACACCCTGGAACTTATGAAGCCAGCATCGGAAAAACCAAAACCGAAGAACTGGCCGTGATGATCGATACGTTCAAGCCTTTGCAATTGACGCAAACTGCTTTGGATATTGATGATGGGAAGTATTATCAGAGTTGGTTGGAGTAGGGATAAGATTATATCCGGATTATGGTACTAGTATTTTCATCACTATGTTGTTAATAAATAGAACTAAAGCTTTTCTCTTTTTTATTTGCCGAATTATTTTTTCCTTATAAATTTGTAACCAATGTATAAGGTTTAATAACATGGTTACAAAAGAATATTTATCACTTTCTCAAGCAGCGGAAATCATAGGTAAAAGTAAAGAAACTCTAAGGCGTTGGGATAGGGAAGGTATTTTAAATGCGGTAAGGGAGCCCGTGTCAAATTATCGGGTTTATCGAAAAGACGATGTACAGAATTTGTTAGGGAATCAATTTGATGAAGGATATTATGATGAGGTATCTAACTTTGTTGAGCCGCTGAAAGATTATTCGGTACTTGAACTATTTGCAGGTGCAGGTGGCTTGGCAATTGGAATGGAAAAAGCAGGTTTAAAATGCGTTGCTTTAAATGAAATAGATAAATGGGCTTGTCAAACACTTAGAAAAAATCGACCGAATTGGAAGATTCTAGAAGGGGATATCAAAGATTTTGATTTTTCTGAGTATAAAGATAAAGTAGATGTGGTAACCGGTGGATTTCCATGCCAAGCCTTTAGTTATGCGGGAAAGAAATTGGGGTTAAACGACGCACGCGGAACATTGTTCTATGAATTTGCTAGGGTAGTACAGGAAGTAAACCCTGCTATTTGCCTAGGTGAGAATGTTCGCGGACTATTAAGTCACGATAATGGGAAAACATTGCAAGGAATGATTTCGATACTTGATGAAATCGGGTATAATGTTGTTCCGACCCAAGTACTTAAAGCCATTAATTATAGAGTTCCCCAAAAAAGGGAGCGATTGATTTTGGTCGGAGTTAGAAATGATATTGATGTTGAATATAAATATCCAAAGACACATAATAAAATCTATAATTTAGAGGATGCTCTGAAAAAAGGAGAACTTTATGACAAGAAAGTACCTAAATCTGAAGGGGCAAAATACCCAGATTACAAAAAGGGGATTCTTGATTTAGTGCCGCCAAAAGGGTATTGGAGAGATTTGCCGTTAGAACTCCAAAAAGAATACATGGGAGGAAGTTTTTACCTAGGTGGTGGAAAAACGGGCATGGCCCGAAGAATTGGCTGGGATGAACCTTCTCTTACTCTTACCTGCAGCCCTGCGCAGAAACAAACCGAAAGATGTCATCCGGACGAAACCCGTCCTTTTACAGTTCGGGAGTATGCTAGAATACAAACCTTTCCTGATGAATGGGAATTTTCGGGATCTATTGCTCAGCAATATAAACAAATAGGGAATGCAGTTCCAGTTAATTTAGGACAGGAAATTGGTTATTCGATAATTCAATTTATGAATAAGAATGTTGTGTCTAAAAGTCAAAAAGTGGCGAATTCCTAATATCTTCGGTTAAAGTTTTGCAGCCCTGGTTAATTAAATCTTTGGTATCGATATTGTCAATACTTTTATGAAGTTCAGATACTAGCCCTTGATAAAAGTCTGGAAACCCGGTTAATCGATGCCAAAATCCTTTGCCAATGATTACAGGATGCGTTCTGTCAATTTCCCTGTAATGGACACTTAATTCTTGATCTTCTCCGTAAAGAACTCCAACGATAAAATCAGTATTGTTAATTCCTTTGAAGGCACTATTTGTCCTGGCTAAATTAATGGTTTTAGTGAATTTTTGAACTAAAGGTTTTACATCTTCAGAATTAAGAGTATTTGGGCCAGCTTTTAATTGACACCATTTTTTTCTATCATCAATTTTATCCACAAATTCGATGTCCATTCCCTTAATTAGGGAACCACTTGCTATTCCGAGTTGTACGAACATACTCTGAATTCTTGTGCCGAAAGAAGTGCTAATTGAAGTGCCAAGTACTCTTGGATAAAAGAGCGCCTTTGCAACTCCTTCTGGGCTATAGTTATCCTCCAAGACCTTTGATAAATATTTTACAATAATTGGATTTATTTTATATGACGTAAGTCTTGAATTCTTATTGAGAGAGGCTTCAATGTGATTTTTGAAAATGTAAGAATCAAAATAATCAACAATTTTTATAGTTAACTCTTTTTCGGTCATATTGGAATTTGAATTAATTCAAATATAGGATTTGCCCTAGAAGCTATTTTTTATAAAACTTGTTCACTCTTTTCTTTTGCAAGGATGATTTCTCTAAAACAAAATGCACCAACGAGGCCGCCAACTTCGCCGTTCGATTATCAATATCATATTTCGGATTCATCTCGGCAATGTCAATACTGATCATTTTTTTGGAAGCGAATATCAGCTCAAGCGATTCAAGTACAACTTCTGGGGAAAAGCCCATTGGAGAGGAAGCACTTACACCCGGGGCATAGGCCGAGGAAAATCCGTCAAGGTCGATGGTCACATAAACATAATCGACTTTTCTTTTCGAATAAAATCTAAAATCTTCTTAACGACGTCTTGCGCATAGGTCATGACAAATTTGCTGTTTTCAATGTAATTTACATCAAAAAGTTCGGCCGTTTGGAACAACAATTTGTCGTTGGCATCACTTCTGATTCCCATGCATAAATATTCAAAGGATGAACCTTCAGACCGGTGATCTTGCGCTATCTGGTAAAACGGAGTTCCTGAATTATTTCCTTTTTCGTTATTTCTTAAGTCGAAATGTGCATCAAAGTTGATGATACCGACCGACTTATCCTTTCCTAGATATTGTTTTATCCCTTTATAATGTCCATAGGCAATATCATGTCCGCCGCCCAGCAAAATCGGGAATATATTATTTTCCAAAAGCAGGAATACTTTTTCGGATAAGTGGTTTTGGGCTGCCTCCATATCCCCATCCAAACATTGGATAGATCCGACATCTAGAAATTTCGTTTCCAGATCTAAATGATCGGGCATTTTTCCCAGTTGTTTTCGAATTGCATTTGGGCCTTCGACTGCACCGATTCTACCTTGGTTTCTTCTTACGCCTTCATCACAGGCATAACCCAAAATAGCAATGGTCTTTTCGTATGCTTTGCTATCTGATTCTACGTCGGCAGAACAAACTACTTTTTCATGAAGGTATAATTTCTGGCCAGAACTTCTTCCACTCCAAAGACCAACATCAGGATTTTCATAGCCATTCATAAACAAAGAATTCAGCTGCTCTTAGGAGCGTTGATGATATCATATTGAATCGCCTGCAAGAGCAGTTGAAAACCAAGTATGATAGACAAGGTAATAATCATAATCGTACCTGTAGGCGCAAAAACATTCAATTTTGCATAATATATCCATTCCGAAATGCCAAAGACAACTCCGAAAACGAAAAGTGGTAGTCCGAATAGGAGATATATGGAGCCGATATTGAAGTCGTACAGGAAATATTCCTTTATGACCCTTTTAATAAAAGTGCCCATTAATTTGAATCCGAATACGAAAGGCATTTTCCATAATTGCATATTAGATTTTTCATCACCATAGATCGCTGGCATAGCAACATCTTTTATTGGTGCTTTTTCAAAATACGATTGAGACAAAAGTGATGTCTCAAAGTAATACCGATTGGCTAGTTTCTCGAAGTCCAGTTTTTTAAGGAGATCGGTCTTTATGGCGAAAAAACCATTGGTCGGGTCGAAATTATGCCAATAGCCAGTGGCCGATTTAATCAAAAAAGACAGGCCCAGATTGCCCATTCTTCGGAACAATGGCATTTTACGGAGTGCCTTTAAATTCCTGAAGCGGTTTCCTTTAGCCATTTCGGCTTTGCCTGAAGTCAAAGGAGCGATTAACTCGGGAATATAGCGGAGGTCCATTTGGTCATCCGCATCAATTTTGATAACGATATCGGCCCCGATCTGTATGGCATGTAGAAAACCTTTTTTTGTCGCCCCGCCCACACCTAAATTTACTTCGTTCTCAAGAAAATGACAATTGATTTCAGAAGGAACGATATTGGTTATCTCATTTTGCGGTACAGGCTCAGGACTTTTGTCATCAACGATTATAAGATCATTAATACCCTGTGGTAATTTCGAGACGACCTTCCCTATCTCCTTTTCAGCTTTATAAAAAGGAATTACGATTGCTATCTTCATATTAATGTGGTCGGTTTCTTTTTCGGATAACATAGTGACAAAACTAGTGTTAAGTTATTAATCGTTTGGTCAATTAGTTCGTATTTTTAAATTGTCAAATGACTGGTTTACAGTAATTTATTTTTTTAAAAATAGACTTGAACGATGCTCTCATTAATAAGTGTAAAACTACGTATAAGTCGCAGTTATTTTTTGAATTTTGTGAAACGATAAAAAGTAAGCATCCGCCTAAGGCGGACGGTTTATTTTTATAATGAACAAAAACGAAAAAGAGTCCGCCAACTGGCGGAGTTGCGTCTTTTTACACTTAACTTAACACTAGAACAAAAAACCTTGCATAGTCATTTTCAATTGTTCGATTTTTTCCTTAGTGCATAATCTAGATTACCCTTTGCCAGCTTATAATCGGGTTGCAATTGTAGGGCTTGGTTACAGGCCTCAATTGCCTTTTCGAACTGCCTGAGCGCATTGAGGGCCGAACAAATATTGTTGTAAGCGTTGGCCGTTGGTTCGATTGCTATTGATTTTTTTGCCGCTTCAATACATTGATGATATTTTCCTTCATTGTAATATTTCAAACTGAGGTTGATGTAATCGCCCGAAGTTTCAAATATGGCGGATACCTGCTCAGTGTTGGAATCAAGGCCCCTCGCCCTGACATTCGCCAAATTGTTTTGGGCCAATTCGTATCCTGGACGAAGTTTTAAGGCCTGTTCGTAGGCGTCGATAGCTTTGTCGTAATTTTTTAAATAGAAATGGGCAATGCCAATATTGTTATAGGCTTCAGGATAATCCTCTTTTAGTGCTATGGCCTGTTCGGCTATTCTGATGCAGGCGGTAAATTGATTTTTGTTGAAGTACTTCAAGCTAAGGTCAAGATATTTTTCAGGAGTCGGGGCACTGGAAATTTCCTCTTCCATAATCATAAGTATCGACTTTTGATTCTCGGCAATTGCGTAGTATTTCTTTGCCCGATCGTTGTTGGGCGTGACTTTTAAAATAGAGGCCGACAAATCTTTCAATTTTTCCCAATCGCTCGTATTGTGGTAGGCCAACATCAATAATTCGCTTGCATTACTGAAATTCGGGGATCGTTCCAATACTTTCTCAAAACAGCTTTGAGCTTCGTAATGTCGACCTTCGCCTAGTAAAAACCGTCCGTAAAAATACCATGAAGAATGCGCCCTGTCGTTGAGTGCAAGCGCTTTTTTAAAGTGGGGTTCCGCTTCGGTCTTATTGCCGGTAGCGGCCTTTAGTATCGCCAAATTGACATAAATCGTCGGATAATTGGAAAGCTTTTCCAAAGCTTTGTTGAAATTAATTTCTGCATTGGCATAGTCTCCCCTTTTCATCAAGGCCAGCCCATAGTTCATCAACCCACGGCCATTATCGGGGCTTTTGATCGTAACATCATGCCAAAGACTGACATCATCTTTCCAGACCTTATTGCGCTGGCGGATGGCATAGGCGTTAACGACCAGAAAACATATGCCAAGTACGGCCAATGCAATTTTCCCACCGGTTCGGTTTATAAAGTCTGATAAATAGGTTTCCAAGAGATATTTCGTTCCGAATACAAAAGCGATGGTAAGTCCCATATAGGGGATAAAACTGCGGTGGTCATTGAGCACTTCTGCAAAGGCGATGAACGAGGATGTCGGCAGCAACGAGATAAAGAACCAGAGCAGTCCGAACGAGAATAATTTGGTCTCTTTTTTTTTGGAAGTACGCAGGGCCAAATATGCCAGTGCCAAAACGCCCAAAATTCCCAGTATGGCCCTATAATCCCTCAATGATTCGAATACGACCCAATCAGAGTCGGCGGAAAGGTTATAGGGAACAAAAAAAGTCGCAATATAATGGAGCATGACCATGGGTTGGGTAATCAAATATTTGAAATTATCCAATCCACCCGGATCAAAGGTTTTCGGCAACATGTTTGAGTAAAATAGGTAAAAGGCCGCGGTCAATAGCAATGCCGGCCCTGCCTTGATAAATGATCGGATTACTTTTTTGAGTTCAGCACCGCGATAGCAACGCAATAGGTCGGTATCCTCTTCAAAGATCAGAAAATAAAGTAATAAAAGGGGAGCGAACACGAAGGCCATCTCCTTGGAAAAGAAACCAATAAACGGGAAGAGCAGATAAATGTGATACCTTCTCCAGAATCCACCAACTAGAAAAAAGACAAATCCTAGCAAGATAGAGAGTCCGGAGACAATCTCTGCTCTTTGAATGATATAGTTTACGGTTTCGGCATTGGCACATAAAAGACCGAAAATTGCTGCGACCAACAATCCCCAAAATTGGTTGTATCGTGAATACTTCATTTTGTCCAGCAATTTTTTGACAAAAAAGAACAATGCCGAACAGGTCAAAAGAAAAGTCAAAAAGATATGTATATGAAACACCTTGGGATGAAGCCCGCCCGCAAGCTTATAGTCCAGAGCATTTTCAAGGGTTGTCAGGGGCCTATATGATTGGTTACTTGCAAGAGTGCTGAAGGTACTGGCATCTTTAAAAAATTCCAGGACGGTTACTTCTTTGATCGCGTTATTTTCCTGTATGGTATGGCTGTCGTCAAAATGAAATCCATTCGTAAAGTGGTTCGAATAAGCCAGTATTAGGGCGGCCGTCAACATAAAACACAGCAAAATGAACACAGGATTTTTAAACGAATTGAAATTATTGGCATTGAAACCTGTGTACTTGTAAATCGTACTTTTTAATTTTGACAATAAATCGATCATGATCTCAATTATTTTCCATTTGATCCGTACCCTTGGAAGCGGAAAATATTTCAAATAATACCAACGGAAAAATCAATTTTTTAATGGTATTGACTTTTAAATAAGGTGAGAATTCACTTTTTATCTTTGAAATATTGGTTACATGGTAGTCTCCGGTGAATCTGTTGCCCGCCAATTTTCTTCCAACTTTGTAGAGCACATTTTCGGTTGGCCCTGAAACAATGATCATACCATTTGGGGTTAAAAGTCTTTTGAAAAGTTCGATATAATCCGGAAGATTTTCGATGTGTTCTAGAACATCCAAGGCAAAGATCAAGTCGAACGAACCATTCGGCAAATCATGATTTATAATGTCCCCTTCGATGAATTTTATATTTGGGGGGAAGTCTATTTTCTCTTTGATCAAACTTAGCGGACCAAAATCTAAATCCGTAGCGGTCACTTCATATCCCTTATTGGCCAATAAGTAACTGAAGCAACCCGAGCCACAGCCAAAATCAAGTACTTTGTGGTACGAATTATTTTTATTGGCATGTTCGAAAGCTACTTGCAATCTTTTCCAAAAAAGATAATCGATCAAAGGATTTTTGTGGGCGTAAGCCGGAAGGGCAGCCTCGTCGATCTCATAACTATTGGTGGTTTTAAGGATGTCATTAAAGACCGTTTTGAATTTCTTTTTAGTCGATTTAAACGTTTCTTGTGCCATAAACGGGCTTTCGCTTTTAATTCGCTTTGATGCTATTACACGGCAAAATTATATAAATTTTCATTGTTGTCCGGTAAAAGATATAAGACCGCTTCGCTGTTAGAACAAAAATGCGACTGTAACCAACTGATAACCTGCTTAGTAGTGATATGTAAATTTTACATCTTATAATTTTCATTACATTATCCAAAAGCAAGGCTTTAAATAGATTTAGATAATTTTAATCGGACAACAACAATAAATTTTAAAGATTAAGGCATTCAATAGGCTGGCGAGGTTTGCATCTTACCCATATAACCCTTCCAATAATTCGTCTTCTACTAAATTGGGCAAAGTCACTTTTAGCTCGGGAGTTCGTTCCATTTCACGTTTTATAGCGAACAAGGCCTCTTCATTTCTCGCCCAACTTCTTCTTGAAATTCCGTTGTTCACATCATAGAAGAGCATACTTTTTAACTTTCTTGAAACTCCATCTGAACCGTCCAATAACATTCCGAAACCCCCATTGATGACCTCGCCCCAACCGACGCCACCGCCATTATGGATGGATACCCAAGTGGCACCACGAAAGCTATCGCCGATTACGTTATGAATGGCCATGTCGGCGGTGAACTTACTGCCATCGTAAATATTACTGGTTTCACGAAAGGGAGAATCGGTACCACTGACGTCGTGATGATCTCTTCCGAGAACTATGGGTGCGGAGATCTGCCCAGACTTTATAGACTGATTAAAAGCTTCCGCGATTTTCGCTCTCCCCTCGGCATCTGCATAAAGAATACGCGCTTGTGAACCGACGACTAATTTGTTTTTTTCGGCCTCTGAGATCCATTTCATGTTGTCTTGCATTTGTTGTTGGATTTCCTCAGGAGCGTCTTTTTTAATCTCCTGCATTACATTTAGGGCTATGGCATCGGTCTTTTTTAAATCCTCCGGATTCCCTGAAGTGCACACCCAACGAAAAGGACCGAATCCATAGTCGAAACACATGGGGCCCAAAATATCTTGGACGTACGATGGATATTTAAAATCGATTTGATTTTCGGCCATCACATCGCCACCTGCCCTGGAAGCTTCCAATAAAAAGGCATTTCCATAATCAAAAAAATAAGTGCCTTTTGAAGTGTGCCTATTTATTGCCGATGCATGTTTTCGAAGCGATTCTTGAACTTTGTTTTTAAATTCATCCGAATTCTCGCTCATCATTCGATTTGATTCCTCAAAAGTCAATCCAACAGGATAATACCCGCCGGCCCAAGGGTTGTGCAACGAAGTTTGATCCGATCCTAAATGGACGAATATATTTTCGGCATCAAATCGCTCCCAAACGTCTACCACGTTACCAATAAAAGCCAAAGAAACGATTTCCTTTTTTTCGATAGCGATTTTTGCTCGTGTGACAAGTTCATCCAAATCGTCGATGAGTTCATCGACCCAACCCTGTTCATGTCTTTTTCTAGCCGCTACGGAATTTACCTCGGCACAAATTGTAATGCATCCTGCAATGTTTCCGGCTTTTGGTTGGGCACCGCTCATTCCACCCAAACCGGCGGTCAAGAATATTTTACCAGCAGGATTTTCATCCTTTTTCAAAACTTTTCGAAAGGCATTCATTACGGTAATCGCTGTCCCATGAACGATGCCTTGTGGGCCAATATACATGTACGAACCGGCCGTCATCTGGCCGTATTGTGTTACACCGAGTGCACTATATTTTTCCCAATCATCGGGTTTGGAGTAATTCGGAATCATCATGCCATTGGTAACAACAACCCTTGGTGCTTCTTTTGATGAGGGGAACAATCCCATGGGGTGGCCAGAATAAATATGCAAGGTCTGTTCTTCGGTCATGGTCGCGAGATACTGCATTGTCAACAGGTATTGCGCCCAGTTCTGAAAAACCGCTCCGTTACCACCGTATGTAATTAATTCTTCGGGATGCTGCGCCACGGCAGGATCCAAATTGTTCTGTATCATGAGCATGATGCTGGCAGCCTGTACCGTTTTGGCAGGATATTCATGTACAGGTCGGGCATGAATCATATGATCGGGCTTGAAACGGTACATATAAATTCTGCCATAGGTCTTTAGCTCGTTCGCAAATTCTTTGGCAAGTTCGGTATGCCAGTTTTCAGGAAAATACCGTAGCGCATTTCTGACCGCCAATTTTTTTTCGTCCGTAGAAAGAACATCCTTTCTTTTAGGGGCGTGGTCGGCACTTGGTGAATGCTCTTTTTTTTGGGGCAGCTTATCGGGAATACCTTGAAGAATCTGTGATTTGAAATCCATCTTTTTATTTTTAAGACCTGACAGGTCTAACTCCGTTTGTGTTTGTCAAATACCACTTCTCCGTTTTTCCATATCACACAAGGTTTGAACGCTCCTTGGTTGTATAAGATCTCTTTGTGGTCATGGGTGTGAAAAATGCTGAGATCTGCTAAAAAGCCCTTTGTCAATTGCCCCCTGTCAGAGAGGTTTAAAGCTGCTGCGGCCCTAAAGGTTATTCCTGCCAACACCTCGGCGTTGGTCAGTTTTTCAAAAGTCCCTAGAATGGTGGCCTGTGTTAGTAAATCGCCCATGGGTGCAGAACCGGGGTTATGGTCGCTGGCAATTGCCAAGGCGCCACCGGCATCTAAAATTTTGCGGGCAGGGGTGAAATTACAAATTACAACCCAGTCCCAATGAGGCACCGGGCAGGGCGGTCGCAATAACATTGCTTTTCGCCAAGAGTTCTATTTCCTTTTGTGTGCTGGCCTCCAAATGATCCGCACTGACCGCATTGAAATCGACTGCTACTTTGCTTCCGCTTGTTGAAAATTGGTCGGCATGCACCGTAACATCAAACCCCATTTCTTTTGCTTTTTCAAAATAAGGGGCAATCTGTTTTGCCGAAAAAGCGCTTTCTTCGATAAAGGCGTCGATACGGTTTGTCAGTTTTTCTTTCTTTAGGATAGGAAAAAGCTTTGTGCCGATTTCTTCTAAATAGTCTTCCGCACTTCCTTCAAAATCTTTGGGAAGCGTATGCGCCGCCAAACAGGTGGAGACCAAATCAGAGGGAACAGAGCTATTTGCCTCTCTAATTGCACGGAGCATTTTTAGTTCTTCTACGACCGACAGACCATAACCGCTTTTTACTTCGATCGTGGTCGTTCCGTTTTTTAAATGTCTGTTGGCGAGCTTGGCCGTTTTTTTAACTAGTTCCTCTTTACTTGCTTTTCTGGTCTGGGTTACCGTGTCCCAGATACCGCCACCGGCCTTGGCGATTTCCAGATAGGTTTTTCCGGCATTTCGCATGGCATAATCGCTTGCGCGAGAACCTCCGAAACAAATATGGGTATGGGAATCTATAAAACCCGGGAGACAGGTATGATCTCCTTTTAGTTCGTGAAGTTCGGCGTTTTTAAAATTTTCTTTTAGGTCGCCGAACTTTCCAACGGATATGATTTTTTCTCCTTCAATCAATATTCCCGCATCCTCCAAAACAACAAGTTGGCCATCTGAAATTGCTCCTTTTAGGTCTAAACCTGTCATCGGTAGCAACTGCTTAAGGGGGCCGATAAGTTTTATTTCACCCATGCTTTGTTTTTAAGAGCCCAGAGATAAAAAATCTATTTTCATCTAGCATCTATTACCTCCATCAATATTCCTCAAACTCCTTGGAGTAAGGTATCTGAAACTTTAATTTCTTCCTTTTTTTGATCCGTTCGATGACTTTGACTATGGTCTTGTCTCTAATCATTTCGATGCCCTTTTCGATGTCATCTGCAAAGACTCTATCCTTTTTTGCAAAGGCCACTTTCTTCCGGATTTCTTTATGGATTTCATCCAAGAAAATTCCAGATTTCATAGGCTTTCGAAATTCAAAGGCTTGTGCTGCCGTCAATAATTCGATGGCTAGAATCTTTTCGACATTTTCGATGACCTGCAAAGCTTTTCTTCCTGCAATCGAACCCATACTAACATGGTCCTCTTGCCCAAGGGAAGTGGGAATACTGTCCGCACTTGCCGGAAAACATAAACCTTTATTTTCGCTAGCTAAGGCCGCGGAGGTGTATTGTAAGATCATATATCCGGAGTTGATCCCCGTATCTTCCATCAATAATTTGGGAATACCGGGACTATTACCTTCCAAAGCCAAATAAATTCGGCGGTCAGAAATATTTCCGATTTCGGAGGCCGCCAAACAAGTATAATCCAAAGCCATTGCCAAGGGTTGGCCGTGAAAATTCCCTCCGCTGATAGTCAGTTTCCCATTTATGATTACAGGATTGTCAGTAACGGAATTCAGTTCGATTTCGAGCAATTCTTTTAAATGTAGCCAAGCATTTCTAGAGGCACCGTGTACTTGAGGAATACAACGTAGTGAATAAGGGTCTTGAACGCGCTCGCAATCGATATGATCTTCTAAAATTTCTGAACCTCTGAGTAATCTTTTAATTCTATTTGCTACATAGACATTCCCCTTGAAAGGTCTTAATGCATGAAGTTCATTATAAAAAGGTTTTGCCGAACCCTGAAGGCCTTCGATCATCATAGACCCGATAATATCCGCTTGCGAAAGACAGCTTTGTAATTTTTCGACCACTTTGACGGCATGGGCGGCAATGAATTGTGTTCCGTTAATCAAAGCGAGACCTTCCTTCGGGCCTAATTCCAATCGTTCAAGTCCCTTTTTTTTCAAAAAGGTTGATGCGGAAATCGTTCTGCCCTGATATTCAATTTTTCCAAATCCTATTAAAGGCAAAAATAAATGCGACAGCGGAGCAAGATCGCCCGAGGCCCCGACAGACCCTTGTGAAGGAACTACCGGAATCGCATCATTTTCAATATGCCAAAGAATTCTTTTCAAAGTTGTGTCCGATATACCCGAATAACCTTTCGCCAGCGAATGGACTTTCAAGATCAACATGAGCTTCGCGATTTCCGTGGTAATGGGATTTCCGACTCCCACACTATGGCTTTTTAAAATATTGGATTGTAATATTTTGGTTTCCTCCTTCGAAATACTTGTGGTGCACAGGGGGCCGAAGCCCGTATTGATACCATAGACCGGATGCCCTTCTTCGACAATATCAGCAACGATTTTTTGGCTTGTCTTTATTTTTTTTCTAGCGGTCGCTGAAATTCGGCCTGAAGTTTTTCCTTTGGCGATGGCCAAAGCGATACTGGCTGTAAGATGATCTTCTCCGTATGAAAAAGTCTTAGGGAACGAGCTCATTTGATCCGTGAATTTTTGGTAACCTAAAAGTATTCATTCTGTTTGAGAATAGCTTTAACTTTAGGGCGATAAAAACCTGTCGTACATTTTGAATGGATTTCCCCAATTTTGCCCCAGCCCTGAAGGGAGAATCGGGGAAATCTTCATTCCATCCTTTAGGACAAGAGGAAAAGAATGAAGATTGGCGGTTATTTGTAAGCCTTTTGGCCAAAATGTACAACAGGTTTGATAAATCCAACAATATGATTTTTGACCTTATAAAGAAAAGACGCTCTGTTTTCCCCGCCCGATATATTGACAAAGAAATTGCAAAAGCAGACATCGAAAAAATTCTGGAAGCAGCCAATTGGGCGCCCACCCACAAAAAAACCGAGCCATGGCGTTTTAAGGTGTTGCAAGGGGAGTCACAGGGAAAATTGGGATTGTTTCTTTCCTTGAAATATTTGGAGACCGAACCCAAGCCTAAGGAATTCAAGGTCAAAAAATTGATGGAAAACCCAAAAAAGGCAGGGGCGATCATTGCCATTTGCATGCAGCGGGATCCATTGGAAAGTCTCCCGGAATGGGAAGAAATCGCGGCGACCGCCATGGCCGTTCAAAATATGTGGCTTTGCTGTACCGAAATGGGCATCGGTTGTTATTGGAGCTCGCCCGGTCTCATCAAATACATGGATGAGTTTTTCGAAATGAACGAAGGGGAAAAATGCCTTGGGTTTTTCTATATGGGATATTACGAAGGGGAAATTTCTGAAGCTACCAGAACACCTATTCAGGATAAAGTGGTTTGGGGGTGAATCAATTCAAAAGATCCTTTAATTTTTGAACAAATTCATTTTTGTTATCAATGTAAAATACCAACATATCACATTTCTGGCGTAGACCATAGAATTTTTCAACTGTTTGCGCCTTTGAAAAGTAGATTGCGACGTTATGGTTTTTACTTTCTTTGGATAGGCCGAGGTTACCTACTGAATCATCAGGATCAAGATTTTCATTTGAGCATAGTTTCACATTTTCAATATGTTCAATATCGATTTCAATGGATGCGATCAATCCATTTCTAAGAATGACTTTATTGTTCGTAATTATAGAGGGCCTTCTTGACAAGGCTTTGAGATGGCCAAAGACCATAAACGCGCTGTAAATGCTCAAAATAGTAAGCAGCCATGCGCCAATAAAACTCCATTTCGCCAATAAAAAGTGAAGTACAGCGGTTTCAATACCCATTACAAAGATCAAACCCCATACCAAGGGCACAGTTCCATTGTCCTTATAATTCGTGAACTCATTTTCGTTTAGTGCCTTCTTTTTCCATGCGATAAAACCATAATAGAAAACCGCCATTTCCGATATCAAGAAATTTACGAATTTGCCGTTTCCGAAAGCTTCTATGCTACTTTTTTTAATTATTGAATAAGCATCATCTGTTGTATGGGCATTTAACTTCAAAGATTTTGACATGAGATATACCTTCCTCAAAACCGTTGCTACTAGAAAAATCTCTATTGCAGGTATCGCAATCGCCTTGATAATATTCAAATGGTCGTGTTGGTTTTCAGGTAAAAGAATTGTGGCAAGAACGATTCCAACGGTTACAAATGGAATGACCGTGAGTTTCGGGATTTTTCTTTTTCGGATAAGTAAAAAATAAAGCAAAGGCGAAAGCACCACCAGATCATAGGCAAGCAATGCGGTAACTTCAGGATGAGTCTTTGCCAAAGAGCTTAATGCAACGAAAATGGAAGCAAGAATTATAGCTAAAGGAAGTCCGAACGTTACTAGATCTATTCTCTTTACTTTTAGCAAATCCATATTCTCATTTTTTTTATAAAAGCGGTTTATTCAAAAAAACGGAAATAATGCAGCACGATGTTCAAATGCGACCATCACAAATATGACCAAGTACGAGAGCGCAAGAACGAACTTTAAAAAAGTGCCTGTCAAGAATCCAATAAAGGAACCAAATGCCGCTTTCATGGCAGTTTTCTTGTCGGCCTTATTTATTAATTCGCCAACCAAGGCCCCAACAAATGGCCAAATGATAATTCCGAAAATTCCCAAGATGGGGAAAAAGATAGCAACTAAAAGACCTATGACGGTCCCTGCCATTCCGGCCTTGCTGCCTCCGAATTTTTTTGTACCCATGGCGGGTATAATATAATCCAATGCGAATACCAAAAGTGCAATGGCGGCGGTAATGCCCAAGACCCACCAATCATCGGGTACGGCTTTGGTCAGGTACAATAGAAGTAGTCCGATCCAACTGATCGGGGGACCTGGCAGGACAGGCAAAAAACTGCCTATAAGGCCCACGAACATTAAAATAAAACCAAAAATTAAAAGCGCAATATCCATGGTTATTTATAGTCTCTCTATGGGAGTAGTTTTCTATTTGACGAAGATAACGATGATTTGTTACAGTATTAAAGGAGTAGACCTAACAGGTTTTACCTGTGCTGAACTCGTTTCAGTAAAAACCTGTCAGGTCTTACCGATTGCATTGTCTCGGGATTTGAGTTGCCCGTAACTGTTCAGCCCCTCTCTTGTCATTCCGAGGCACGAGGAATCCCTGCGTATGCTTGTTCGGGTCTCGTTTTGGGATTGATGGCTGATGCCGGTATTGGCAAGAAGGCCCCTGTTTGCAGTTCAATACAAGTGAAAGAGAGTGTCAACACTCCCAAGAGATTCCTCACTTCGTTCGGAATGACAAGGGGGGGGAGAGAAAGCACTTCGGCTGAACAGTTACAATTGCCTCCAGATTTATCTGGAGGATGGAATGGGAATTTTGGATCTGGCTTTAGCCAAATCTTTAGTTCTAAATTCTTTATGGGGAATTAAAAATTATTCAACTAAGAAATTAGTTTAAACTAATTTCTTAGTTATATTTGTAAAATGAAACAACTCACAAAAGCAGAAGAAGAGGTTATGCAAATGCTATGGCAATTGAAAAAATGCAACGTAGCGGCGATTATTAAAGAACTGCCCGAGCCAAAACCCGCCTATAATACGGTCTCTACTATTGTTCGCATTTTAGAGAGCAAAGGTTTTGTAGACCATGAACAAGAGGGCAAAGGGTATCTGTATTTCCCCTTGGTCAAAAAATCGGACTACAGCAACCAAAGCATCAACAAATTGGTCGATGGTTATTTTCAGGGCTCTTTTAAAAGTATGGTCTCCTTCTTTATGAAGAAGAACGACATGAGCCTTTCCGAGTTGGAATCGATATTTAAGGAAATCAAAAAAGCTCCCCCACCAGCAGACGGCAATAAAAAATAAGGTGTTATCTAAAAAATTATGCTTATGATACAATATATTCTAGAGTGCATTGCCTTTCAATTGGTGTTCCTCGTCATCTATGACTTTTTTCTTAAACGGGAAACTTTTTTTCAATGGAACCGTGCGTATCTGATCGGCACCTATGTTTTATCAATGGTCTTGCCATGGGTAAAGATCGAGGCGTTGAAAGACGCAGTTCCGCAACAGTATTATATATACCCCGAATATTTGTGGGGTGCCAATGATGCTGTAATTGCTGTTTCTGAAGAAAGTTGGCTTACCGTTTCATGGGAATATATGCTTCTTTTTGGCGGAATGCTTTTCGCGGCCCTGTTTTTTGGTTATAAGATGATGCAATTGTATAGACTCCGTAAAAATGGTGAGGTACACTCCTTTAACGACTTTACCAAAATAATTATCTCGAATAGTAGCTTGGCATTCTCGTTTTTCAAATCCGTCTTCATGGGAGATAAAATTTTGGAAAGCGAACATGAAAATATTATTCGACATGAATTGGTACATATCAGACAGCGACATTCTTGGGATTTGCTATTTTTCGAAATGATGCGAATAGTAGGGTGGTTCAATCCGTTGGTATATGTGTATCAAGGTAGAGTTTCAGAACTGCATGAATTCATAGCCGATTCGCATGTTGCGAAGACCGACAAAAAAGAGCAATACGAATTTTTACTTTCCCAAGTTTTTCAGACTGGGAATATTTCATTTATCAACCAGTTTTTTAAATCATCATTGGTCAAAAAAAGGATTATCATGTTGCAGAAAACAAGGTCAAAGAAAGTATGGCAACTAAAATACTTGTTACTGGTGCCCTTGGTTTTGGGGATGTTGTTTTATACATCTTGTGAAAACGAGGTTTCGAAAGACAAAGAACCTGAAGATAGTGCCAATGTTATCGCGGTTAACGATATTGAAAACCTGACTCAAGAAGAGGAGAATCTTGTATACTCAAAAATAAAGGTGCTTTCTGGATCTAATGAGCAATGGGAGTTGAAGGTAAAAGATTCAGAAACTACTTTGAGTTTTGTCAGTACCGATCAGGATGTGTTTATTACTGGTGTGCACAATGAACCCATTCGAGCGCAAATGAGCATTGATTTTAAAGATTCCCAAAAAAGATATAAGAATTTTTTTGGTTCTAGAGGCGAGCCGTATGACTGGAAAGAAGCTTATCGCAAAGAGAATTTGGTCCCTTTTGCTTACGCGGACAAAGGGCCTATTTTCCCAGGTTGCGAAGATGCTGAAAATGGGCGTGATTGTTTCCAAAAATCCATCCAGGAGCATATTAGGAAACATTTCAATTACCCCAAAGCAGCCCAAGAACAAGGTATTCAAGGTAGGGTTAACACCATGTTCACAATGGACGAAGAAGGAAATATTACCGATATTCGAAAGCGAGGCCCACATAAACTGTTGGAAGACGAAGCCGTACGCATTATAAAGAGATTGCCAAAAATGACTCCGGGAAAATATGAAGGAAAAACGGTTAAGGTGCCATTTTCCATTCCTATAACCTTTAGACTACAATCTTCGGAATCGGATGCAGGCTATGAAAGATTGAAAAAAGAACAAATAAGTCAATTACCGAATGATATTCAAATCAAATATCAAAATGCCCTTTCTATAGCAGAAGTAGCGAAGGCTCCAATATTTCCAGGATGCGAAGATGCTTCCGACTTTAAGGCCTGTTTACAAGAAAAAATCCAAAGACATATATCCAAAAATTTTAGGTATCCAGAAGAAGCCCGGAAAAAAGGCATGCAGGGCAGGGTTAGCATTATATTTTTGATAGATGAAGACGGAAACATAACTAATATCTCAAAAAGAGGGCCTGACAAATCTTTGGAAGAAGAAGCGGATCGTATTATTTCAAAACTTCCGAAAATGAAACCCGGAAAACATGAGGGACAAGAAGTTAAAGTCTCTTATTCAATCCCAATAACTTTTAAATTGCAATAAAATAGATGATATCCATGAAAAATATTGTCCTCCTTGTTGCCTTTTTACTAAACTGCCTTTCTTGTAGTTCACAGAGTGAACAAAAAATTGAGAACCTTAAAACCTTTGCAAAGGCCTATGGTTATGTAAAATATTTCCATCCGAGTGATGAAGCGGCAGCTATTGATTGGGACAATTTTGCCATTTATGGGGCGGCACAAATTGAAAAATGCAATTCTGAAAAAGAAGTTCGTGAGGCATTGGAAAACCTCTTTATGCCGATCGCACCTTCCATAGAATTCCAGTTGACAAAAGTACCATCTAAGTATGATGTTTCTAAAATAAAACCTGAAAACGCCAAGAATTATAAATTATCATATTGGCAGCACAAAGGGGTCACTCAGGGCATGAGTATGAAAAACAGTCCGTATCGCAGTATTAGGGTCAACCGAATGTCAAAAATCGATAATGCCGACCCTATTGGTAATGTTATGACCTCTATCGATGCGACAAAATACAGGGGTAAAGAAATAAAATATTCAGGTTGGGTCAAGTTAGAAGAGGGCTCTAAAGGAAGTGGGCATTTATGGTTCAGGGTAGATAATGCTAATAAAACTATGGGTTTCTTCGACAATATGGGAAATAGACCCATTAAAGAGAGTCAATGGCGACAATATGAAATTACGGGAAGCGTTGATTCCGAGGCTTCGTCCTTTGTTTTTGGCTGTTTTTTACAGGGAAAAGGAAAGTTGTTATTAGATGATGTTCAACTAGCCTATAAAGAGGGTTATGATTGGATAGAGATCCCCATTAAAAACAATGATTTTGAAAGCGAGGAAATAAGTGAAAAAAATAATGATAGGCAATGGTGGCGCAGTGGCAATGGATATCATTTTAAAACCCTTGGGCAAGATAAACATAAAGGAGAGAAATCGGCAGTAATCGATTTCATAGGAGATATGACCGAAGTAAAAGGAAATCCGATCTTTGATTTCAAACCTGAGTTTGGAGAACTGATCGAGAAAAAAATCGGAGAAAATATTGTCTGCCAAATTCCTATGGTGCTATTCGCAGATGATAAAAGTACCTATCCGAAATCCAAGGAAGAAGAATTGACAATCCTTAAAAAGGAAATGGAAAATAATCCGTCTGAAGCTACTTCACTTGCTTTTAGATTGGGCAATATCATAAATACTTATAACGTCTTTCAACATTTTTATCCCTATTTCGATGTTGTCGATGTTGATTGGGATGCGGAATTGGAAAAGGCGTTTTTAAGAAGTTATACCGACAAAACAGAGCAAGATCATTTATAACCCTGCAAAAATTTACAGCTGCTCTTAAAGATGGCCATATCAACGTTTCTGGCGGAAGCAGGGAAACTTTTGTTCCTCCTATGTTATGGGAATGGGTAGAGGATAAATTGGTCATCACTCAGATATTCGACGACAAAGTAGGGCTAAATGTCGGAGATCAGGTTACCCACATAAACGATCAAACCGCTGTTGAACATTTTGATGAGATCAATTCTAGAATTTCTGCCGGAACCAAAGGTTGGTTGAACCACAAAGCAAAAAATGCAAGCCTTTATGGTGCCGAAAACAGCGAAATCAGTCTAACTGTGAGCGGAAAAAAGATAGGGTTGATAAGGAACAAAGATTATTTTACTGAAATACGACCACTTTTACCGAAAAGAGATAGTCATAAGAAAATAAGCGACGAGGTATTCTATTTGAATTTAGATACTTCCCCGATGGATGCCATCAACGAATTATTGCCAGAATTGGAAAAATATAAATCCATTATTTGTGATATGAGGGGTTACCCAAATGGAAATCATGGTTTTATTTCACACCTGTTAAAATCAAATGATACGACCGAGGCTTGGATGCAGGTTCCCAAAATTGTTTATCCTGATCAAGAAGACTTAAAAGGATATGAAGAGCATAATTGGAAGATGAAAGCCGAGAAGCCCTATTTAGGCGATAAACAGATTATCTTCTTGACGGATGGAAGCGCCATTAGTTATGCCGAAAGTTATATGGGTTATATCGAGGGTTATAAGTTGGCTACGATTATCGGGCAACCAACTGCTGGCACAAATGGTAATGTAAACTCTTTTAACCTTCCATGTGGATTTAGGGTTAGCTGGACGGGAATGAAAGTCGTTAAACATGATGGATCACAGCATCATGGCATAGGGGTTTTACCAGATATTTATGTCAACAAAACCATAGAAGGAGTAAAGGCCGGAAGGGATGAATTTTTGGAAATGGCCATTGACCTTGCGCAAAAGAAACGAAGCGATCCGAAAGCCAATAATCGTATAAAGAACTAGTTGCATGCGGAATCTTTTATTGGCTTTTTTTAGTGTCTCCCTATTTTCAGCCGAAGCTCAATCTTCGACTTCCGCAATTGCAGACAGCCTGTACGCAACAGGCAACTATACAAAAGCAATAAACCTGTATGCCGAAGAAGGTTCGGCTAACGCTTTATTGCAGATCGCAAGGGCCTACAATGCCATCGGTAATTTTGAAAAAGCGATCGTACAATACAAAAGTGTTGTCGAGAAAAATCCAGATTTTCAAATTGCTTCTTTCGAACTGGGAAAATTATTCATCAAGGCCAAAGAATATGACGAAGCTCGAAAACTCTTTACCAAATTGGTCGGGGTGGAAAAAGAGAATCCCGAATACCATTATTATCTTGGGGAGGCCTTTCGTGAATTGGAGCAGCCTGCAAGTAGTTTGGTCGCCTATAAAAATGCAATTGAAAACGATAGCACGCATTTGCGAAGCTTGTTTCAGTTGGGTAAATACTTCGTTGTAAAACAAGAGAGAAACGAGGCACTTAAATACCTTGAAAAAGGACTCGAATTCTACCCCGAAGATGTGGCCATGATCAATCTAAAGGCATTGGTGCTTTTTAATGACAACACTTACGAAAAGGCAATTCCCTGGTTTGAAAAAGTTTTGGAACTTGGCGAGACCAAAGAATATGTCTATGAAAAACTGGCCTATTGTTATTACAAGCAATGGGATTTTGAAAAGGCCAAAGCGAACTACAGAAAAATGCTTGAAATAGATGACAGCAATTCAGATACCTATTTCAAATTGGCGGAAGCTTATCGGAAAAACAAACAACTAGATAGTGCCGAAATCAATATTCGGGAAGCCATGAATATTCAAAAGCCCATTTTCGCTAAAGGTTATAGTCGGTTAGGCAGTATGGCAAGAGACCGTAACGATTTGAAGTCGGCATTGGAATATTACAAGCTCGCCCACATAGAAGACCCTCAAGACTTGATGATTTATCATCAAGTTTGTACGCTTTTTGATCGCCTGAACAAAGACCCGAAGCTTAAATTGGGATACTATGAAAAGTACATTGAAAAGTACGGTAAGAACAAGTCTCGTCACGCCTCATATTATACTAAAATGGTTTCCGAGCGCATCTCGCAACTAAAAGAGGAAATACACTTTAACGGAGATTAGGCCATTTGTTCACCTATCCCGAATATTGTACCCATATGCCTTTTTGTACATGCTAAAGAGCCATCTTGAACGTAATGGAGACTTCACCGGTTTCTTTGTTGACCTTTACTTTTGGTTTCCCCGATTCATTAATGTCGTTCCCCGTACTCATTTTATAGATCCCGGTCAAGAACTCCATTCCCTTGGTCATTACCTCTTCCATTTGTTCAAAATTGGCTTCACTCTTTGAGGTATTGTTTTCAGAAACTGATTTTGTCCCGGGGCTTTGTTTCTCTGTTTGGACCGCCGTGTCGGGTTCACCGATACTTCGACCCTGCTCAGTACAGGTATTTTCGGCAACGATTTCCTCTAAAACCACATCCTCTCCAATTTCTAGGTTGGTACTGTCTTCTAAATTGGCAGAAAAATCATCGGCCTTTATGATCTCTTCAAGCTGTTTTATAAACTGCGATTTTCCTTTTTCCGAAAAATCGACCTCGTCGGTCAGGCTTCCCGAGTTCAGCACCCCCTCAAAAAGGTTCTGTTTTAACAACAGGCCTGCTGCAATTTTCATTTCTATGGAATTGTGGGAAAGTAAATTGAATACGTGCAGTTTTTGTTTTTTCTGCCCTATTCTATCGATTCTTCCTATACGCTGGTTTTTTTTGGCGGGGTTCCAGGGCAGTTCAAAATTTATCACCGTATCGGCAACCTGTAAATTCAGTCCCGTACCACCCGCTTCACTAGAGAGAAATACTTGGCACTCGGGGTTTTCCTCAAACTCTTTTATCAATGCCCCGCGTTTTTTTACAGGAACTTTACCGGTAAGCGTTGTAAAGGTAATGTCTTCTTTTTCAAGCATTTCACCTATAAGTTTGAGCATGGTCACCCACTCAGAAAAAATAATTATTTTTCTATCGGAGTTCTTAATGTCCAATTTTTCAATTAATATGTCCTTGAGCTCTATTAGTTTGGGCGAGTGGTTTGTTTCTTTATCGATCAGATAACTAGAGTCGCATACCATTCGCATATTGGTCAGCAAATGCATCAATTTTTGCCAATCGTAAGTGGTCTTGAATTTTTTGGACAGAATAGAGGCAATGCCCCTCGCAAAACTACTGTGCAAATTGGCCTGTTCGTCTGAAAGGCTTACATAAATGTCTTTTTGGATCACATTGGGCAATTGGTCGAAAACCTCTTGTTTTTCACGACGTACAAGGATGGGCTGTAAACGTTTTTTTAAATTTTGCAGATTGTAGTACCCGCTGATCTTGTTTTTATACTTGGTATCGAATATGCAATGCTGATATGAAAATTCCCACTGTGGGGTTAGAAATTTTTGGTCAATAAACTGGACTATGGAGTATAGGTCCAATAATTTATTCTCCAAAGGTGTTCCCGTTATGACCAAAGCGTGCTTTTTCTGGATGGCTTTTACGGCATTTGCGGTGCGGGTTTCATAGTTTTTGATCTTTTGCGCTTCGTCGAGTATTACAAAATCATAATTGGCCTTGTTTATAAAAGGCAGGTCCCGTAAAACGGTTTCGTAATTTATAATATGAAAAAAACAACTGTCGCTTGCATACAATTTGTTTCTTTCCTCTGGAAACCCTTCTACGACAATTACTTTTTCATCGGTGAATTTCAGGACTTCGTTTTTCCATTGGTGCTTTACCGAAGCAGGGCAAATGACCAAGGTTTTCTTAAAACCGAAAACATCTTTTTTAAGAATGGCGGTAGCGATGGCCTGCAAGGTTTTGCCCAGCCCCATTTCGTCAGCGATGATGACCCCTTTTTTGAATACCGAAAATTCGACACCTTCTTTTTGGTACGGATAAAGCGTAGCGTTTATTGCGGAAAAATCTAATGTGGTCTGTTCTTTAATTTGTTGGAGCTCGTTGTTTTCAAAATAAGTTTCTACTTTTTCAAAAACCTCCGCCCGTATTTTAATGCGCTGAAAATCTCTTGATCTATGGACAAAAGAGAAAAATTGTGCTATTTGTGAATTTTCGATAGAGGTACTGTCTCCAAAATAATCGGTCAGCAGTGCTTTTTCCTCGGACTCCAATTTTTCGGGAAAGAACCATGATATTTTATAGTCGTTCAATGGATCTGTATAGATCTCTATAAAAGGATAGGTCTTTTTTAATCGTTTTGCCTTGCCACCATTTTCTTTCAGATAGTCGAACAAGTACATAATGTGCTTTGTTGTGCCAAGTTTATTGGTTCTCCAGTCAATATTATTGATGTAACCTGTCTTGTTCTTAAAATCTCGAAGGGTTATTTTATAGGCTTTTCCCTTTTCGTTCGTTAGGGTATGTTCGCCGTAAAGGTTGTCGGCAAGTTGTATTTTATAGTCGGCTTTTTTTGCCCTGTCCCACCGTTCTTCCAACACCCTTTTTCGCATTCCTTTCCGGGTATATTTTATGCCTTCGGAAAGGGTATCGCCATTTATCAGGTCTTCTACGACATATAATGCCACAAGGCCGGGAATGTTCCACTCAGAAAAACTTCCGTCTATTTTAGCTTCCAGGCCATCGTTTTCATGAACAAGCGCAACCTCAAGGATCGCATCGCCATTCTCGATCTGTAGTGTTATTTTTTCTTTCCCTTGAGAAAGTATCAAATGGTCGTATTGCCCGTGAATACGTTGGGCCGTGCGAATATCGTTACGGGACAACAGCTCGTTTTCTTCTATGGACGCCATGGTTTTTTTGATAAGATCGATCATTGATTCTAATGCATTAAGGTTCTTTGGATAAAAGTAGCCAAACTAAGTTTTTCCCCAAAGTGTTTTGCTATGATATATACTCCTGCCAAATGGAAAGCCGAAATTTCTACTTGGTCTTTTCCCCCATGCCTTCGTCTGCCCGCCGTAGGAGGGTTAAAATTTATCGCCGTCCGCCTTAGGCGGATGCTTTGCCAATGCGCCAGCTGGCTCGTTCGCTAATAATATCTGCAAGACATTTTCTTAACGCTCCGCCCTGCTTTGATTCTCCCGAATTTCCATTTGGCACGAGTATAGAAGCATTTTTCGGTAGTGCCGCAATTATACACGATTCGGGCGAAGTTATCAGAATAATCCCCAAAATATCGTAATTTCCGCCAATAGATCTCGGTTGTGCGAATTATTGCCACATTGCTGCTGTTGTGCCTAGTGACCTCTTGCGGATGGCTTACTTCCAAGGAAGAAAAAACCCGAGAATTGGTCCAAAGAGAATTGCTCGAAATCGACTTTAATGAAGTCGACAACTACCCGCTGTTTGAAAATTGCGATGAGACTTTGACAAAAACTGGGCAACGGGAATGTTTCGAACGGGAATTATTATCGAACTGCACCCGAATCCTCGAACAATACGAATTTGTCTTGGAGGAAACTGCCGATAAGACCGTTCTAGTAGATTTTATGATCGATCAAGACGGGAAGGTCTCCGTTTTGAATATTGAAAAGGATATGGCTATAGACGACCAAATGCCCGAGTTCGATCAATTGATAACGCAGGGTCTGGAAGATCTACCTCCTTTGGCCCCGGCATTGAAAAGAGGAATTCCGGTAAAGGCGAAGTTTCGTATTCCTATAGTTTTGAAAAGTAAATAAACCACTATGCACTGCAAGTACATAGATTTTTTTACGAATGAAATTCGTTTTTTGAAAAATATCCGGTTTTGTCGGAAGACCGAAGTCGGAAGCGATTGACTTCCAGCTTCCCACATCCAGCTTCTGGCTAAAAAGAGGCGATAAGTGTTTTTAGAATCCGCCCAAGGCGGACATAGTTTCAACTAACGATTGAGACCAATGAACTTTTGCCTTTGGCATAGATAGCGAGAATAGAAAATTATGAATTGCACTAAACTATTCAAGGTCTTAACCGCAAAGAACGCCAAGCCCTGAAATTATCGGGAGCGCAAGGTTCGCAAAGAAATTCAGAATCTAAAATCGTTGCGTCCTTTGCGTAAAACCCTGCCTCGCGGTTAAACTTATTAGGGGTTGGTTTCAAAAACAATGGAAATTAAGTAAGAAGGGTTAATTTCTATCTGATTCTGCTTTAACCCACATTATGCATTGGAAAATTTATTACAGCTTGAAACAACTGCAAAATATACCGCTTCGCTAACTTTTCTAATTTAACCATAGCGGTGCTATGCTGAAATTAGTAAAAATTCATATTTTATTGTTGTTTCAACCTTCATTTCAAAGTTCCAATGCATGATGCGGGTTTGACAATATGGGCCAGTTGTCCAATTCAACCAGTTTATAAGTTCTTGGCTTTTTCGTACTTCCTACTTCGTATTTCGTACTTTTCCTTTTTAACTTCGTTCTAGACTTAATTTCTAAATAATTTCAAAAATTGTCTTCTGAAAAGATAATATTAGGCATCGACCCCGGAACCACCATCATGGGTTTCGGCATCATCAAAGTGGTCGGCAAGAAAATGGAGTTCGTTCAAATGAACGAATTGCTCTTGAGCAAATACAAAGACCCCTACACCAAGCTCAAACTTATTTTTGAGCGGACCATTGAATTGATCGACACCTACCACCCCGATGAAATTGCCGTTGAGGCTCCCTTCTATGGAAAAAACGTGCAGTCGATGCTCAAATTGGGTCGGGCTCAAGGTGTTGCCATGGCAGCAGGGCTTTCACGTCAAATTCCGATAACGGAATACCTTCCCAAGAAAATAAAAATGGCCATCACCGGAAACGGAAATGCCAGCAAAGAACAAGTTGCAAAGATGTTACAAAGTACATTGGGACTAAAAACCCTTCCGAAAAACCTAGATAGCACAGACGGACTTGCAGCTGCGGTTTGTCATTTTTACAATGAGGGAAGAGTCGAGGTTGGCAAGTCTTATTCGGGGTGGGGTTCTTTTGTGAAGCAGAATGAGTCGCGGGTTAAAAAGTAGGCAGTTGGCAGGTTTTAGTAAGCATTAATAAGTAATAAGTAAAAAGAGACCAGTAAAAAGTTCATTAGTGAATAGTACTAAGTGAACAGTAATTAGTAAAAAGTTTTTATGAAATTTCAGGATCTTCTTGCATATCAAAAAGCGTTTGAACTGGCGATGGAGATTTTTGAAACATCCAAAAAGTTTCCTAGGGAAGAAAAGTACTCGCTGACCGACCAAATTAGAAGATCTTCGCGAAGTGTATGTGCAAATATTGCGGAATCTTATGCGAAGCGCCGCTATCCGAAACATTTTATTTCTAAACTTAATTTTATTTCTAAACTTAGCAGATAGTGATGGGGAAAACTTAGAAACTCAAACATGGCTGGAATTCGCCAAAGAGTGTAAATATATCGATTCGGAAAAGTTCGAGGTGCTCTTTGAGCAAACCGTTCAAATAGCAAAATTGATTCACTATATGATCTACAATCCAGGTAAATTCGGTTTAAAATAGAATATGTCACGATTGCTTGTTACTACTCACTTTTCACTTATTACTACTCACTAATTACTACTCACTAATTACTTTTTACTAAAAAATGTCCGGTATCTACATCCACATACCTTTTTGCAAACAAGCTTGC
>QIJL01000574.1 GCA_003232435.1 Flavobacteriales bacterium
ACTATTTTCTTTCTGTTTACCATCATTAATTGTTTCATTCTAGTAAATATCCTCGGGCAAGCCCACGAGGCATTAAAATTCCAAAAACCAAGTTCCAAGTTCCAAGTTCCAAAAATAGTTTGCGAAAAAAATTGCGCCGGCCGGCCCGATTGGCCGAATTCGTGTCAAAAATAGCGCTTTAAAGAATTATCGAGGCGAGCCTCGGGGAACCTGTCAGCCGGCAGGCTGGTTAAACCCAAAGAGATTAAACAACTTAGCCATGGCCATCTAATGATCTGGGTCTTCCGTTTTAAAAAATCACAAGCTTAAAGGCATTCGCTGGATAAAATTCTGCATATCCAGAGAACAAAAGTTACATACACTTTCTAAAACCATTGTCAAAATGCCGACTTTTTCCGAATTGTGAAATTTGAACTAAACTTTGGATTCAATCAATTCCTGCAGTCCACCTATGGTGCCTGAATTTTCTATTTCTTCGGCAGTCAAAGATATTCCGTAATCACTAGAACAAAATTCTATGACCATTAAAATGGTCAACGAGTCCCAAGTATCGAAAGAATTTAGAGAATCGTTCATTTCTATTTGTTCCGTTTCCAGAATTTCCGTCATTTTCGGTAGTATATCTTTCATAGAATTTTATTTATCAAAAATTGCTTTGCTATTGTTTATAATTTTAGTACTTGAACCAATTGGCCAAAAGACCTTTTGATCATATGTGAGCCTAATATTTTTGAACTTTAAATTTATTGTATGGCTCCTTTATCGACCAATAACCCGGCAATACTTTCGACGCTTGAAAAGTTTTCAGGTAGAATATCGACCCCATCGATGGAGATATCGAATTCTTTATCTAAAGAAACCACCAAACTTACTATATCGAAAGAATCCAATAGGCCTTCCTCGATAAAATTGGTCGATTGCCTGAAATCACATTCAGGCCTGACTTCATACAAAAACTCGAATATCTTTTCTTTCATATGCGTATTAACAGATTTTATGGCATTGGGTTAACATTGTCTTTCATCTCAAAAAAAATTCAAAATTCGGGATCAAAATACAGATCGTTTTTAAAAAATCAATTTCGAATTATTTCTTAAATCATTTTGTCACCACCACGCTTTTCTTGCCTTGAAACACCATGCGGCGCGCTTAAATCTAGTTTTCGAGGCCTCTTATCGAACAGTAGGTCATAGGTCTACTCTTTGAATCAAACTTACGATTTTTATGAGACCAACTCATTTTTTATAAAACTCCGATCAATTTTTCCACTTGAATTTCTCGGTAGACTTTCCACTCGGATATACTGGGTCGGAATCATATATTTGGCCAATTCTCTACTCAACTTTATCCTAAAGTCCGAAACTGGTATCTCATTTTGTTGAGACTCGTAGACCAAAACGATTTCCTTCTTTATTTGGTCATAAAGCACACACGCCGCTATACCACTGAAAACCCGCAAAATTGCATGTTCAATTTCGCCAAGTTCGATGCGGTATCCCAAATGTTTGATCTGGAAATCCTTTCTTCCAACGAAAATGATTTCTCCATGATCATTCCTGAAAACAATGTCTCCTGTTCTATAAATCTTTTCTGGATAGGAGGTGTTCAAGGGATTTTGCACAAAAACCGCATTCGTTTTTTCAGGATTATTCCAATACCCTGAAGACAAAGAAATGCCCCTCACACAGAGTTCGCCATGCTCCATGGCATCGCAAACTTCGTTATTGTCATTTAAGATAATAATGTCGGTATTTCTACAGGCCTTGCCGATCGGTAGAACCTCGGTGTCCGCTAAATCGCGGTCGACTATGTAATACGAACAAACATCGGTTATTTCGGTCGGCCCATATAAATTGGCATATAATACATCTTTGTCCAAGCTCCTTCGCCAATAATTAAGGTGCTTGGTCGGCATAACCTCTCCACAGAACAACACTTTTCGCAAAAGTGGGATTTCCACATCGTCTAAAGCACTGGCATTTGTAACACCTACCATTACCGAGGGGACCCAAAAAATAAAATTTATTTTATTGGTTATTAAATACTCCGTTAATTTGATCGGAAAAGCGAAAAGGTGATCAGGAATTAAGTTTAGACTAGCTCCCTTAAACATCATTAGATAAATATCGAGAGTTGAATTATCGAAAACAAAAGCAGCTTGGTTGCCGATATTTTCATTCTCGGTGATATCGAAAGTGTCAATAAGCCAATGGATATAGTCAATGATCGATCGATGGGAAATGACAACTCCCTTGGGAACACCGGTCGAACCAGATGTGTGCATTATATAGGCAGAATCGGTATCAATACAGTTTTCAAAGTCGTACTTGCCCCATTCATTTTTCGAATCAACCTCATCAATGTTGATAATATCGATATTCAAATTACATGCCTTGACTGTATTCATGTATTTGTTATTGGTCACGATACACGAAGGTTTCAAAACTTCCAAAATCTTTTTGATTCTTGTCAGTGGATTCTTGGTATCCATGGGCACATAGCAATTGCCACTGTAGAGAATGGCAATAAAGGTCAACAGTGCATCATTGCTTTTGGGTAAAAATACAGCTACCGGCCTATTGATCAAACCGGTTCTTGACGAAATATGCGCGGCCAAACTTTTTGCTTTTTGCCGGAGTTCGCTAAATTTTAAGCTGGAGTTTTGATCGGTCACAGCAATCTTGTTCGCAAACGCCTGTACCGTGCTTTCAAAATATTCTATTAGATTTACTTTGGTTTTTGTACCCATTTTGAACTCAATTTAATCGGACGATCTTTGTTACTTATCAGCAGTGTTACTTAGGCGATCATGTTTTAACATTTTTACCAGCTTATCCCTTTGTTTACTGAAATTCTCATAGTACAGCTCGAAATAATAACTTGATTCATCTTCCGCTGTCGGGGTCGGGTTGAACGATCTGGTATACCACAAAACACGCTTGTTCCGCTTTCTTACCGCTATCTTGCAGGTTTTTAAAAAAAGTTTCTCATAGGCCAAAGAAAAGGTAAACAAATCACCTAATATGGCCACATTGGCACCTGCTTCGGGACTAAAAACCCAACTTCCTATTTCGAATTCATCGGCTTTGATATTGTATATTCTGACAAGGCCCAGTTTGGTTTGCCTATCTTCCTTTAAGCAGAGCACATAAAAATCATCGCCCCTTTGTTCCCGTATTTTATATTCCCTCAACCAATTGACCTGTTCTTCGATTTCGGTACTGGTCTTGTTGATGTATTTGGATAGTTTTTCGTGATTTCGCAACGAGACGATAAAACCTGCATCGTCTATTTCTACAAGTCTAAAATGGAGTCCATAATGGTCAGTCGGCAGAATATCGTCGATTATTTGTTTTCTGTTTTTCATTTTTTTTTAATCACTTTACTTTCAAATTGTATTCTACGTCGTAAAAGAAATATTTGCTAAGCTTCCAATTCCGTATTACCTATTTCTAAAATCTCTAAATAAAAACCTCACTACTTTTTCTTACTAGTTTTAGTTATCAGTTCTCTATCTGGGACAATACCGCTGCTGCATAGACAAGAATGCGAAGCGATAGTCATTTCTGGCTATGTTCCAAAACACGACTGTCAAATGTCCTGTTTTATTACATATGAATTAAATTTAGCCTTTAGCTCATAAATAGTTGCGCCTAAAGTGCTGAAGATTAAACCTATACTGAATCAACTGCTTTTTAGAACATAGCCTCATTTCTCTATCTTTAATTGGTTTGAAGGATGGCTAACAGATAATTATGTTCTAAAACCATTGACGAATAATCTAGAAAGCCTTCATTCGGATATTTTCGAACTTCAAGCATTTATATAAGTTCCTATTTTAAAAATATTTTTATCAACTAAATTTCCTGCTAGATCTTTGATATCGTAAATAATAATATAGCCGTCTATTGATTTAACCCAAACACCATCATCATCAACATTTAATATGCGGGCAATATCGGTATCAACACGCGATGGATGAAACGAAAAATCACCAACCGCATAACGCTCTTTTTTATACTCGATCTGAGGTTTGGGATAATGACCTTGTAAAACACGAAATAAGCGTTTACAATATTCATATCCTTTATGAAAATCAATAAGATTATGTGTAGCGACCCTTTTTCCTACCCAACTAGCCTGTTTCCTGTCTTGCTCTTTTGGCAATAAAAGGCCTTTATCATATTTATCAATGATATCCCCTAAATTTTCTTTGATATAGGAGTTCATTTTCTTCAAGTAATAAGTTGCGGAGGAAATTTGATCATTTATGAACTCCTTTTGGTCCAGTATCGGGCCGTCATCTATATATTTATTCATCAGATGAATAGTCAACCCTAGCTTTTCTTCACCATTCATAATTGCCCAAGCCGTGGAATGCAATCCTCGGTAAGCTGGTAAAAGTGAATAATGAATGTTTATTATTTTATATTTTGTGATAAGTACTTCACTAATTATCGGTTTGTATGATGCAGATACAATCAACTCACAGTTAAATTCATCAAATGAAGAAACCGATTTAGAGCCTTCTATCAATTCATTTACAACCGTCTCATCTGATGACATACATTGTAATTCAAAATATTTCTGAAGGCTTTTAACAGCTACCACGGCACCCCAGCCTTCCCCTATAAATCCTATTTTATTCATTGGCCTGCTCTAAAAAAAGATTATAATCTCTTATATAATCGCTCTCATCATATATATGAGAGGCGAAAACCAAACAAATTGCCCCCGAAGAAAAGTTGACTTCCGATGCCCAAATACCTGGGGGTATATGTAACCCTCTATAGGGTTGATTCAGCATAGTTGTTTTTTTGACTTTTCCATCATCCATTTGTATTTCAAAGCTACCTGAAGCCGCAATCAAAAATTGATGGCACTGTTTATGCGCATGGGCACCTCTGCTTTCACCGCCTGGAATATCATATAGGTAAAATATTCTATTGGTCTCGAATGGGATTTCTATATTATTTTCAATAGGCGTAATATTACCGGACCTATTTTTAATTCGGGGTAATTCAATAAGGGAACAATCAAATACGGTCTTTCTCATCTAATCTTAGTTTTAAAAATTCGTCTTTGTCCCTTATGTAATCATTTTCATTGAACGAGGTACTAGAGACGACCAGGGCGAGCGTATTGGTTGCAAAATTTTCCATATGACGCCAAAGTCCGCTTGGGATGTACAGGCCATAATAGGATCGGTTCAACGAAAATCTCTTTTCTTTTTTACCGTCGAAAACAATTATATCCAGACTTCCGGATAATACGATTATAAATTCATTTTGTTCTTTGAATGCGTGTCCTCCCCTAATTTCCCCCCCGGGCACATCATAAATCCAATAAGTTCGTCTAATTTCAAATGGAATGTGATTACCGCTTTCTAAAAAACTTAGGTTTCCCCTGGGGTCTAAAATTTTTGGCAACTCTATTATTTTTACTTCCATTCTTGATCTATTACTTTGCTTATGTATCTTCCATAGCCACTTTTTCCATATTTCTTGGAAATTTCCAATACTTGCCTCTTATTTATGTAGCCATGTAAATATGCGATTTCCTCTATACAGGCAATTTTAGTACCCGTTCGTTTTTCCATTACACGTACAAACTCCGTGGCATCGTTCATTGCGTCTTCGGTCCCCGTATCCAACCAAGCCATTCCCCTGGTCATTATGCCGACTTCCAATTCGCCATTACTTAGATACATCTGGTTGAGCGTTGTAATTTCTTTTTCCCCTCTTGCCGAAGGTTTAACCTGTTTTGCATATTCAACTACTTTATTGTCATAAAAATACAATCCAGGAACCGCATAGGACGATTTTGGACGTTGCGGCTTTTCTTCAATGCTAATGACCTTCTCGTTTTTGTCGAATTCAACCACTCCATAACGCTCTGGATCATCAACGGGATAGCCAAATATCGCAGCACCCTCAATATCGGCTTTGCTCCTAAGCAATTTTCCGAACCCGCTACCGTAAAAAATATTATCCCCTAAAACGAGGGCCACTTTATCATTTCCAATAAAACCTTCGCCAATGGTAAAGGCTTCGGCCAATCCATTTGGCTCATTTTGAATGGCGTATTCAAAAGTACATCCCAGTTGAGAACCATCTCCTAATAAATTTATGAAGGCCTTTTGATCATGGGGGGTAGTAATTATAAGTATTTCTCGAATACCCGCAATCATCAAAACAGATAAGGGGTAATATATCATTGGCTTATCATAAACCGGCAGTAACTGTTTGCTGACTGAAATAGTCATTGGATAAAGTCTTGTACCCGACCCTCCGGCCAAAATAATTCCTTTCATAAGCCATTCATATTGAGCTTTATACTAATTTTGATAAGCTCCTGAGGTCACATTATCCATCCAATCTTCCATATAGTTGCCTTCTTCATAAAGAAAAGTATAATTTTGTTTTGCCTCAATATCAGGTATATTTTCCAAATTACCGGCATAAGTCAAAGCACTAGATTATTTATGATATCGTTGGGTACCTGTTTACAAATCTTCTGATAGATGTGACCCGATAAATCCTGCACTTCTTGTGACCAGTATTTCCTTTCTCTCTATGGATTGATTCCTAATAGAATGTTCCCGACTTTTATTACTTCTTTGAACTTGAAAACAATTTTCCCCTTTAATCAACCTCATTTTACTTGGAAAGATTTTCCCTTTCCGTGTACAGGTGCCTTCAAGGTTATTTGCTACCAGGCTTCTATTTATACATGCTTTTTCGCTAACTTTTTAAATTCGGATGATCTTTTAACCAAAATTTTTTGTTCTCCGCTATTTTCAATAGCTTGGAGGCTTTTCTCTTCTTTCTTCAAATTCGTGAACGAGCTACTATTGTCAGCTGCTGCTTCGTTCTGAATATTTGACGAGAAGAAAAAGAGCTCCTTGTCCGAACTGGTATCTTTTACCAACTTAATGGGTTGTATCGACTCTTCGATGGCCTCATTCGCCCCAATCTTACCTGCAATTGTAATTATAGGTACACGGTCATCATCATTTCTGTTTTTTGTGGCATTCAAATCGATGTTCTTTTCGAAAACTTTTAAGAATGGTGCAAGGTAGAGTAAAGAGCCCGCAATCACCACAATAAAAAGTTGAAGGTTTATGTTCAAATCTCCAACTAAAAAAGCCAAGCCTATCACAAGAACATTACAGATAGACAAAGACAGAGTGGCCTGTTTATGATTAAGCCCTAAACGCAATAGACGATGGTGTATATGGTTGGAATCAGGCCTAAAAGGACTTCGCTTTTGCTTTACCCTAACTATGAAAACCCGTAGCGTATCAAATAATGGGAAGGATAATATGGCCAAGAGCAGAATGGGCGCATTTGAACTTGTACTCGTGGAAGCCACTTCGTTCAACGCCAAAAAACCGATACCCTGATAAGCCAGTAAAAAGCCAGTTAACATCGAGCCGCAATCGCCCATAAAAATTTTTTGATCACTCGACAAATTATACCTAAGAAAACCCACCAAAGACCCGACAAATACCGAAGATATAAGCGTCATCATATATTGGCCATTTATCAGAAATAAAATACCGAACGAAGCACTCGAAACTACTGCCATTGATCCGGCCAAACCATCTATACCATCAACTAGGTTAAGAGCGTTGATTACCAAACTAAAAACAAAAATCGAAAACAAAACCGATACGAAATAAGGTAGTTCGCCAATACCCAAAAGCCCATCGAAACTTATTATTCGCACATCGGTCAAAACAACTACAATGGCTACGGCAAAAAGTTGCCCGACAAATTTCTTCTTGGGCGATATTGACATGAGATCGTCTTTAATTCCCAAAAATAATAGGATAATTGTTGCGCCTATAAGCGATAATAGTTTGATTAAGTCAGGTTGTATCAGATTGGCCAGCAATCCGAAAATAATAATTGATAGCGAAAAAACGATGAACAAACCTAAACCGCCAAGGTTCGGAACTTGGGTTTTATGCATTTTACGATCGCCAGGCACATCCATGAGACTTTTCGTCTTAGAAATGTAGATAATACTAGGATACAGATAAAATTTAGTCGATATCACAAAAGCTACTAAAGCAGAAAAGAGTGCTAAAAAATGTATATCGAAAAAGAAGTCTCTAAAATAAGTCATTGGTCCTATTGTTGGCATTGGTCCTATTGTTGGCACTGGTACACATACTGATACTAGTACTATTTAAATTTTTTAAAGATTCAGCAAAAAATCAGATTTACCTACCTTACATATTTAAACTACAGCTTCACGCCCAGTTTGTGGATTCAAAGATTTAACATCAAAAATTTCGGGGGAGGGTATGCTAATCGTAATAAATCAAAACAAGTTCTTAGGCTTGTTCGTCAATTCGGAAATTTAGGTAGTATTAACCACTCACAAAATATATATCGTTATTCTACACTCTTTATCGACTATCTGCATATTCCCTACTTTTACATGGGCTAGTCGATGAACAGCAGCCCATAAAACTTAATCGAACTGTAAAAAATACCTTACGTTAAACAAAGTCCTTTGGCACTTCATTTACTTAATTTTTTTAACCTAAAGCTTTTAAAAAAGTGGAGTGGTCAATAATAGTTTGGTCTGTTTTTTTAAAGGAAAATTCGTTGCGATCGAAATGTTATGCGTTTTGTAATTATCTTATTAGTAGGATAATGTTAAATTCGGCCGATCATTCAAAAAACCATAGTACTCTGGGTCGACTAGGTATAATTTCGAAAATTCAACTATCAATACATTTGCACTGTTCATTTAAGATTATGTTCGCGAGGAATTCTATATTAAAGATACCTTACAATAAATTTTTTCTAAAGTGGAATTGTATAGTTGGTATGAATTTCTTTATGAATAACATCTTTTATCGGGTTTATGACATCACTCTATCCCTAAAACCGGCCACCCGGCACTTTTCAGTGCAGGAGTTTGGATGCACAATGAAATTGCCCACCAGTCCGCCCCTGCCCGTACCGGTCGGGCGGGCGTGCCGGTACGGACGGGAACGACCCGGTCGGGCAGGCTTTTGTAAAAGTTAATCGTTACTAGTACCATTAACTTTTAACGATTGACCATTAACCTATTTTGGAAATGTATTTTTTCGCTCTACTAATCCCAATAGTAGCTATCGGGAGCGATAACCCCGAACCGTCGGGGGCAGGGTTTTAGAACTCAATGAAAAACCGCCTTGTAAAAGGTGTACGACAAATTTCCCTAGATTCAACAGACCTGCCTGCCGGTTTTTTTATTTATTATTCGGTCTGAAAAACCTTTTCCATCAGCATCCATTTTTCGCCCGGCTTGGCAAAGGGTAAAGCCTGCTGGTAATTCCACATCAATTCTTCCCACTTTTCGTTTTCAGGGTATTTGGCATCTATTTCCACCTTTTTCTCGAACGAGAAATCAGCATCTGCCTCTATGATCATAAACATTCGGTTGCCGACCCGATAAATCTGCATTTCTTGAATACCCGATTCTTTGATACTCTGAAGAATTTCGGGCCAAACGTTCTTATGGTATTCTTCATAAGATTTGATAAGCTCTCGGTCATCTTTTAAATCCAATGCCAAACAATGTCTTTTCATAATTTTCTAATTCGGATGTTCTATTCTTCTGTAATCACACCGATTTCGGGGAAGGAAGTCCTGAAATCTTCATCTTGCCCCGGACCTGTTTCGCCGGTAGGAAGGCCTGTTTCGGAGTCGACTTTTACTCCCTTTAATTTAATATATCTCGCTTGTACCATCTCGAAATTTACGGTCTGCTCTAATCGACTATTGACGATATTCGAAAATTCGCCTTTGGCCGCCGTTTTCCAATTTCTTCGGTTCGTGCTTGTCGAAAATTCGTAATTGGTAATAATCCCGAACGGATACCTTTCTTGAATCGGCCAATAGGTAAATCCTTTTAAATTATACGTATCGCCTAAATCAATGACAACCTCTTGAGGCACTTTTACCCCTTCATCGGTCACCCAGAAAGTATTCGGGTCTTCATCGATCATTTTATTGACCAAGCCCATATCTCCTGAAGAAGTTTTGATCACTTTCCAATTCTTCTTGGCAATATCGAAATATTCAGAAACTGCCTCGGTCTCTAAATTTTGATTCGGATCCACGCTTATGGCCTTTAGTTTAGTCGGGGAGTCGATCAAGAAGGGTTTTTTATACTTATTGGAGATTGCTGTGGGGGCACTTCCATCTAGCGTATAATATACATCGACTTCGTTGTCAGGTACTTCGAGGGTAACCATTCCTTCGATATTTCTTTTTACTTTGGGAGGAACCAAGAAATTCGGTGCGCGATATAGTTCCAGATTTGAGATCGCAAGGGGGCCTTTAGCTTGTTTAAAGTCCGTCCGGATTTTGGTCGCCTTTACAGTTTCAAAACGCAAAATTCGCCGATGGCCGATCGTTGTTTGCCCATCTATTTCCATCCACTTTCCATCGACCTCGGCCTCTACGATAAAGTATTGAACTCGCTGACCTAACGGTATATATTCTTGCAACAACAAGCGATTGACCGCTGTTGGCTCGCTAAATTCAACTGTAAGCACCGCACTTGTGGTGCCGTCATCTGTGGCCCAATATGTATCCGTATTTCCGTCGGTAGCGTTTTCCGCAGCATAGTCTGAACTATTTCCTCGGATGTTGGTTGCTGAAATATTATTTCCAATGGCAAGCTCCACTGCAAAATCCTTATCGATTTGATTTTTCAAGGCCATCAATTGTTCAACGTCCTTTTCATGTACAAGACCTCGGTCATCGACCGGAAGGTTCAAAAGGAAGTTTCCATTTCTTCCTATGGATTCATAATAAGTCCTTACCAATCGCTCTAAGGATTTAACCTGATGATCTTCCCCTGCATGATAATACCAACCGGGTCGAATAGAGGTATTTACCTCGGCCGGAAGCCAATGCGTACCGTCTTCATGACCTGATCGTAACTCAACATATCGCGGCCATCCGGGATAGATATCATCACGTCGCATGATACTCCAGTTTGTCTCGTTCGCCCAACCTTCTTCGGTACCGACCCATCGAATATCAGGACCGCCATCGGAAAATATTACGGCATCAGGTTGTAATTCACGAACAATCGAATGGGTCTTATCCCATTCGTAATAGGTTTTATTGTCTATTTTTCGAGTTTCGTTCGCTCCACCATAATAACCGGACCCTCCGTTCGCCCCATCGAACCAGACCTCGAAAACATAACCATAATTGGTCAACAGTTCGCGCAATTGTTCATGAAAATCGGCGACATATTCCGGCTTTCCGTAGTTAGCGGCATTACGATCCCAAGGAGAAAGATAGATTCCTAGTTTGAGTCCAAATTCCTTACAGGCTTCAGACAAATCTTTGACCAAATCGCCCTTGCCATTTTTCCAAGGAGAAGCTTTGACGGAATGCTCAGTTGTTTTTGTCGGCCAAAGGCAAAAACCATCGTGGTGTTTTGCCGTGATGATGATTCCGGTCATGCCGGCTTCCTTGGCGACGCGTGCCCATTGTCGGGTATCCAATTCGGTCGGGTTGAATTGTTCGGGAGATTCTCCGCCAGTACCCCATTCCATATTCGTGAAAGTGTTCATGTTGAAATGAACGAAGGCATAATATTTCATATCGTGCCATGCCAAATGTCTTTCCGAAGGCATCGGGCCGATGGGATCTGGCGGCGGCACATTTTCGCACGAAGACAACAAAAACATTATCCACAATACAACTAAAAACCTATTGATCTTCATTTTTTTCTTCAACTGGTTCAAATTGCCCATCAGGAAAAGGAACCATCTCTCCTGTGTCTTTCTTGGAAGGCATCTGAGCTTCTACCGACCGTAGATAATCCGACAATATCTGTGCTAATTCCTTGGCCGTTTCAGGTTGTTCTTCTATTAGATTTTTGGTCTCACCGATGTCTTCGTACAAATTAAAAAGCTCCATTCTGCCATCTAAATGATAATAGATGAACTTCATCTCTGCCTTTCTAATTGCACTACTCGCCCCTATTCCCGGGCCTGATGGACCCCACTCGTTCGGATAATGCCAAAACAATGGCCGCTCAACATTTTTAAGTTCACCTTGTAACACCGACATAAAACTTTGACCATCTATTTTTTGCACGGTATCAATGCTATCGATTTCGGCCATTTCCAAAATAGTCGGATAAAAATCCTCGATAATCACTCTAGCATCTGTCATTGAATTGGGAGCGACTTTTTCTGGCCATTTGACCAACATCGGTTCACGAATTCCGCCTTCGTGAACAGAACCTTTCCCGCTTGACAAAGGCCTGTTGTGAGTATGTGGTTCGCCGCCTCTTGCATGCGCACTTAATCCTCCATTGTCCGACATAAAAAGTATGATTGTATTTTCGGCGACTTCCTTCTCCTCTAAATAACCCATGATATCGCCAAGGCTTTTATCCATGCCCTCTACCATACTGGCGTATTTGGCCTCGGTGGAATCCATTCCTTTTTCGAGATATTTTTGATAAAATCGGGAATCTTCCATGATCGGGGTGTGCACAGCATAGTGAGCCATATACAAGAAGAAAGGTCGTTGGGCCACTATGGCAGAATCCATAGCGATTAAAGCTTCTTTAGTAATTGCCTCTGTCAAAAAAATATCCTCGCCATGGTATTTTTCTAACCCGGGAACGGCCCAAACTTCTTTCCCTTCCTTGCCATTTCCGAAATTTTCTATGCCTAGATAGCTCTCAGGTGCCCCGGCTGCATGACCGGCAATATTAATATCAAACCCCAGTTTTTTCGGATCGGCACCCGGAGTGCCGATAGCACCCAAATGAGCTTTGCCAGCATGAATCGTAAAATAACCTGCATCGTGAAGCAGCTGGGGAAGCGGATTTGCATAAACCGCTTTTTCGATACCGGCAACCGGACTCAATCCATTCACATTCCACTCGGGAAAACTCAGGGTTTGGTGATTGATTTCCATTCGTTTCATTGAATCTTTTTCGAGCGTCCAATTCGTGACACGGTGTCGTGCGGCATTCATTCCGGTCATTAGGCTGACCCTAGTCGGGGAACATACCGGAGTGGCATAGGCTTGAGTAAATTTCATTCCCTCTTTGGCGAGACGTTCCATGTTCGGGGTCTCGTAAATGTCGTTGAAATTGGTGCGCTCGTTCCAAAATGGCACCGAGGTATCTTGCCAGCCCATATCATCGACCAAAAACAAAACTATGTTCGGTGGTGCTTGTGTAATTTCGTCATTTTCGCATGCAAAGCTTAGGAATGCTGCAATTAGTATCGTAAAAATGCGGTTTCGGTTCATTCGATCAGGTATGGGTTTCCGATTATAAATTTAACAAAATCCGATTATTCAGAATCAAAAACCTCAAGTTGTTTCCAATCTTTATTATTGAAATTTGAATCGTTTTTTTGGTTTTGGCCTTGAGTACTGCGTCCGTTTTCGATAGTGACCCAAAGCAATTTCTTTAATTCTTCAGCAACTTCCTTTCTTTCTGAATACAAATTGTTTTCTTCTTCAGGGTCGCTTGATAAATCGTATAATTGAAAAGGTGGGAGATTTTTAGTTTCAGCTGCATTGGGTTTTGGATTGCTCCAACCCCCGGAATCAGGAGCCATGATCAACTTATAATTTCCTTTGCGGACGGCAAAGCTTCCATTAATCGAACTATGGATCGTGAATTCTCTTTTGTAGTCCTTTTTTGAATCCATAAAAAATAATGGAAGCATAGAAAAGCTATCTTCGCCTTCACTATCTTTTAAATCCACATTTACAATATCTGCACAAGTCGCCAAAAAATCAGTCGTACAAATCGTCATCTCGGAAGTTGAGCCTGATTCGATTTTTCCAGGCCATCTTACAATAAAAGGAACACGATGCCCTCCCTCAAAAATATCCGCCTTATGGCCTCTGTAAATAGCACTGGGGTCATGCCCTTTTTCTCTCAAGATTTCAAAATCGGCCTGTGGTGAACAGCCGTTATCGCTGGTAAAAATGACAATCGTGTTTTCGGTAATTCCTTTTTCTTTAAGCAATGCAGTTAACTTGCCCATATAGTCATCGATTTGCATCACAAAATCCGCGTACGGATTCAATCCACTTTTACCCAACCAACCCTCTGTGGGCAAAATAGGGGTGTGTGGGGACGGTAATGCCAAATACAGATAAAAAGGATTTTCAGATGCAGCTTTCTCTTGAATAAAATCAAAGGACTTTCTAAAAAAATTCGGAGCGACATCATCGTGCTGAAAATCATCCCCGGTCGGGCCTTCGCGCCACCAGGTATATTTTCCCTCATCAATGGTAACCTTTGTCGGAACTGAAGTGGGTATGCCATTTTCTATATAAACGTAGGGTGCCATATCTAAGGATCCCGCATGCCCATATGAATAATCGAAACCCAGTTCTTTCGGGCCATTTGTTACTGGTTTTGAAAAATCGATATTCTTGTAATCGGTCGGATTCCATCCTGTACCGTTAACGCTATCGCCTTCCGTTAAGGCCCAGTCCCAACCCAAATGCCATTTTCCGATAAAGGCGGTATTGTAACCCTCACTTTTCAGCAATGAGGCCGTCGTAGTTCTCGAATTCGGAATCAACGATTTTGAAACTCCGGTCAACACTCCTTCTTTTAGCGGACTGCGCCAATTATAGCGCCCGGTCAAAATTCCATAACGGGTCGGGGTACAAACTGCGGATGAAGTGTGCGCATCGGTAAATTTTATTCCTTCTGAGGCCAATTTGTCAATATGAGGAGTTTTTATTTTCCCCTTAGGATTAAAGGCATTGATGTCGCCATACCCCAGATCGTCTGCAAGCACATAGATGATATTAGGAAGTTTGTCAACCATTTGGGGTACCCGCTCTACTTTTTCCTTACAACCGAGTACAAGCAATAGCGCCAGATGTAAAACAATTTTTATTCCTTTGAAAACCCTTTTGTTCTTTATTTCCCGTACCTCCATCCTCTAAAAATAGACAATTCCTCTCAGCCCCGATAGCTATCAGGGGGGAAAACTATTTGCCAAAAGAGAAATCAAATCAAAACTTTGCCCTAACTTTATTGGTCCGAAGTCCTCCCCTAACCCCCCGAAGTGAATTCGGGGCAGGCTCTCCGAAGGAGGGGGGTTCGTTTTGAGCAAAATCGAAAGTCAATAATTAAGTAAACTACCTCGGGGGCAAGCCCACGAGGCATTAAGAGGAACTAATCCTTATATTTCGACGCAAGCGTCGGGGTATTAAACCCACTAGTGGGAATAATATTTTTAGCGAAGAAAAATATAATAGTATAAGTGTATTGTATCATCGACATAGAAACCACAGGAAACGGTATCAAGGGGAACCGGATCACCGAAATTTCGATCTTTAAATATGATGGTCATGAAATCGTCGACGAGTTTACTTCGCTGGTAAACCCTGAAATGCCGATACCCTATTTTATTACCGGTCTTACAGGAATAGATGACGATTTGGTGCGCAATGCACCGAAGTTGATTGAGCTTGTTCCGAAAATCATTGAAATTACCAAGAATACTATTTTCGTTGCACACAGCGTCAACTTCGATTACAATATCATCAAAAACGAGTTCAAAAACTTGGGGTTTGAATTTATTCGGAAAAAACTCTGCACTGTGCGACTGTCTAGAAAATTGTTTCCGGGTTACAACTCTTATAGTCTTGGAAAAATTACTTCCGCTTTGAACATTCCTTTGAAAGACCGCCACCGTGCTAGGGGCGATGCCCATGCCACAGTACTTTTGTTCGAAAAATTGTTGCGCGCAGATGGCGCCTCTGAAGTTTTCAAGAGTTTTTTAAACCCCCGTTCGCAAGAGGCCACTTTGCCTCCCTTGCTCTCAAGAAAAGTCTATGAAGAATTACCATCTAAACCAGGAATCTATTTTTTCAAGGATGCAAAAGGAAAGATCATCTATGTTGGAAAAGCAATAAATATCAAGAAACGTATCCTAGGCCATTTCTATGATAAATCGGATAAGGAAACAAGGCTCTGTAGGGAAACGGCACATATCGATTTCGAACTTTCCGGTAGCGAGATATTGGCTCTTTTGATGGAATCGGCGGCAATAAAACATCATTTTCCGAAATACAATCAGGCGCAAAAAAGAAGGTCGCAACAATACGGAATCTTTAGCTACGAAGACCAAAATGGAGTCAAGCATCTGGCACCGAATAAACTAAAAGCAATACCGTATCCTCTAGCCACATTTTATAATATTTCAGAATGTCGTACTTATTTGGAAAATGTTTGTCGCAGCTTCGATCTTTGCCCAAAGTATTGCCATCTTCAGGAGGGCGTCAAAAGCTGCTCTCATTATAGTATCGTGAATTGTGAAGGTATTTGCAGGGGAAAAGAAAAACCTAACAAGTACAATCTAAAAGTAGAAAAGGCAATCGATTTTATACGGACAAAAAAAGAGCACTTCTTTATTCGGGAAAAAGGTAGAAATATAGAAGAAGAAGCACTAATCGTGGTCAAAGACGGAAT
>QIJL01000618.1 GCA_003232435.1 Flavobacteriales bacterium
ATCGGAAAAGTAAAGTCCGTTCTCTTCCCAACTGGTTTCAAAACGACACATCAGATTCAAAATATGTTTTCGTACGATTCGGTCTTCCTCCGTTAATATATGTCCACGGTAAATGGGAATGATATCGTTCTCGACCAGGTGTTGGTACTCTTCAAGACTTTTGACATTCTGTGCAAAGCTATACCAACTATCACTAATGCTAGAGGCGCCGAGACCCACCATCACTTGGGTCTTTGAGGCCGTATAGCCCATGAAGTTGCGGTGCAATTTGTTTGTGGCCATCGATGTATATAAGCTGTCGGGCTCCATTGCGAAATGATCCATTCCTATTTCATGATAACCGACTTCGGCCAATAGTTGTTTCCCTTTTTCGCATTGCTTCCTTTTTTCATCGAATCGGCATCTTTATATCCCCTTTGACCATTTCCTTTCAACCAAGGTACGTGCGCATAACTATAAAAAGCCAATCGGTCGGGCATCAGTTCTTTGGTCTTCAAAATTGTTTCTTCGACATGATCTAAAGTTTGATGTGGCAATCCGAAAATAATATCGTGGCCTACTGAAGTATAGCCAATTTCACGGGCGATATCGGTAACAGCCTTTACACTTTCGAAGGATTGTATGCGATGAATCGCTTTTTGTACCGTCTCGTTATACTCTTGCACACCATAACTAACCCTTCTGAAACCAGCATCGTACAAGACCTGCAAATGCTCTCTGGTAGTATTGTTCGGGTGGCCTTCAAAACTGAACTCATGATCTTCGGCCCTTTTGGCCCTTTTGAATATACCGTCGATCAGAAACTTCAGATTTCGGGGCGTAAAGAAAGTCGGTGTACCTCCACCCAAGTGCAGTTCCCTGATTATTGGTTTTTGGGAAAAAAGTTCGCAATACAGTTTCCATTCCTTCAAGACCGATTTGATATACGGAACCTCAACATCGTGCCTTTTCGTGATTCGTTTATGACAACCACAAAATGTACACATACTTTCACAAAAAGGAAGGTGTATATAAAGACTTATACCCTCTGTCGAGTTGCTTTCATCAAAACTTTGCTTGAGGGTGCTTTTCCAATTCTTGCCCGAGAAGGTCTGCATATTCCAATACGGAACGGTAGGGTAACTTGTATAACGAGGACCTGGAATATCGTACTTCTGAACTAAGGTACACATAGAATGTAGTTTGCTTTGATACAAACTTAAGGGCACTTTAGGGCAATAAATATGATAAATGTCAGGTGTGAGCCTAGTTCATTGGTCACAATCGTTAGTTGAAACTATGCAAGCCAGTTGGCGGATTCTAAAACACTTATCGTTTCTTTTTGGCCAGAAGCCCGAAGTGGGAAGTTGGGAGGCGATCGCTTCCGGCTTCGAACTTCCGTCTTCCGACAAAAATGGATATTTAAAAAAAAGAAAATCATTCGTAAAAAAACCTGCTGGCAGACAGGTCTATGTACTTGCAGTGCATAGTGGTTTAGTAATCCCTCGGCATATTTGTTTTCTTCAATTCATTGCCATCGCCATCTAAGATATAGGGTTCGAAATCACCGTCGTTCACCCACCCGGCCTTTGGCTTTTCACCATTCATGAATTGCTTATAAAAGTCTCGTCCGCGACCTTTTATAAAAGGCGCTTTTTCATATAAATGTCCGAAACCGGTCATCCGCAGGTCGCCTTGAGCCAAAAGTTTAGCTTCCATTTCATTTTTAAGGGCTTCCTTTTTTTCTGAAAAGGCGGGATCTACAGCTAGATTGTTAATGCAAAAAGGATCTTTAGCGATATCATATAATTCTTCTTCCACTCTTTTTCCGAAATTCGTTTTCCAGAATTTTTCATCCCCATCCCTCCTGAGATTCAAGATTTCGGTCTTCGTTGGGCTTCCATCCGTATTCAAATATCCAGTCTCCGGGTTTCCCTTGGGCCATCTGTCAATCTCATAATTCTTGACGTACAGCATATTGTTTTTATGAATTGCCCGGATAGGATACCCCACATCGTCAGGTCGACCGGTATCGTGCCGCTCTTTGCCAACAAGTACAAAATCACGATCCTCTTCTATTTGTCCTGATTTCTCGGAAGTAATGATGTTCATCAAACTTTTTCCGGTCGCTGGATGCATTCCTGAGGATTTCCAGTCAACCCCTGCGGCATCCAAAAAAGTCGGTGACAGATCGATAAAGCTGATATAATCATCCACAACCCTTCCTTTGGCCTTCATTTTATCCTTCCAAAGAATGGCCATGGGAATATGGTTGGAGTTTTCATATTGATCGCCCTTTACTCTGGGGAAAGGCATACCGTGATCCGAGGTCGCAATGATCAAAGTGTTTTCCAGAAGGTTTTCTTCCTTTAAAGTCTTCATGATCTTTTGAATGTGCTTGTCGAAATCCTCGATTTCGTAGGCATAATCGAGCAAATCGTTGCGTGTAACTTCATTATCCGGCCAATAGGGCGGAAATTCCTTGATCATATCTTCGGTCTTCCCTCCTAATTTTTTTCCAGAACCATATTCATATGCACGGTGCGGCTCAATACTACCGACCCAAAAACTCCAAGGTTGCCCCTCAGGGGCTTTATTTAAAAAATCCTTGAAATTGGCGCTGTAATCGTTGGTAGCAATAAATTCTGTCGCCGGGATCAAAGTCTTTTCATTGAATGCCGGCCCTACGACTTCTCGTTGTGTGCCATCTTCATGCAAAGTCAGTGCCGGACCATAGCCTTTTTGGGTATGGCCGGTCGTATATCCATTTTCCAATAATACTTCTTGATAGGTCTTGAACTTTGACGGAAAATAAATCACATGGTTCGCCGCCGCGTCCAATTGCCATGAATTTCTTCCTGTAATAATAGAAGCTCTTGAAGGCGCACATTTCGCATTGGGGGTATAGGCCCGATTGAACAGTATCCCTTCTTTTGCGATGGCGTCAAAACCAGGGGTGTTCACATAAGTGCTTCCGTAGGCGCTCATGTCTAAACCGGCATCATCGAATATGATGACCAAGATGTTAGGTCGTTCTTGGGCGAATGAAGACCCTGAGAACAATAAAAACATCCAGCAAGAAAATATCCTGTATTTCATATGGTTATAAATTATCTGCTTGAATTTATAAAAATCTTCGCAGATGTTATGAAATATATACGTTTAAAAGAATATACCCGTTGATTACGAGAGCAATTTCTCTTCAAAAACCTATTTTTGCAATACTTAAACAAAATAACACATGACCTTACTTTTAATGGCCGCAGGTAGCGGTAGCCGATACGGTAAACTGAAACAATTCGATGACCTGGGCCCCAATGGGGAATTCTTGATGGAATTCGGGATATACGATGCGATTAAAAACGGCTTTGAACATATTGTTGCAATTACCAAAAAGGAGCACGTCTCTTTTTTACACGATCATTTGCGCCCTAGATTGCCAGAAAATATAAAGTTAGATGTATTGGCTCAAGAGGTAACCGATCTTCCCGAGGGGTGCAGTTTTTCAGGAGAGCGCCCAAAACCTTGGGGTACCGCACATGCGGTATGGGCCGCCAGAAACGTAATCAACGGACCTTTTGTGGCGTTGAACGCAGATGATTTTTACGGACAGTCAGCTTACGAAAACGCTGCCAATTTCATTCGCGAACACCGAAACGATAACAGCTATGCCCTTGTGGGGTATACTTTAAAAGATACTCTTTCGGTGCATGGATCCGTTTCACGTGGAGTATGCCAAGTTGATGGAGACAATTTGGTATCGGTAGATGAGCACTTGAAATTGGTGCCAAAGGATGATGGCGTTTATGACGAAGGCTCTGGAAATATGTACACCGGCGACGAGCAGGTAAGCATGAACTTTTGGGTGTGCAAACCTTCGATATTCGAGAAAATAGAAAGTGAGTTCAGGGGGTTTCTTGCCAATGAGGAACTAGCAAAAACAAGTGAACTTTATATTCCTAAAATGATTCAAGAAATGTTGCAGGCCGATGAAATCGAGGTGAAAGTGGTTCCCTCAGGTGGCGATTGGTTCGGGGTCACTTACTCAAGCGATCGTGAAGTAGCAACGGATGCCGGAAAATACATCGCCCCCCTTTGGACTAAAGGATGAGAACTTTCCCCGACGACATACTTAAAAATCTTTTGGTCAATTTTTCGGTAGCCGAAAAAGACTATTCGTTTCGACCTTTAACAGACGGATTTATAAACGATACTTTTTTGGTTTTGTCCGATAACCGACCCATTTATATTCTACAGCGAATCAATCATCTTGTATTTCAGAATGTCGAGGGTTTGATGAACAATGTTCAAAATGCCCTGCAATATCTAGAAGATGTCGACTATCATAAAATCACCTTGGTCAAAACGCGATCCGGACTTCGATTTTTTAAGGATAATGAAGGAGAAACTGCCTACTGGCGTTTGATGAACTACATTGATGAAAGTACGGCTTACAATACCACGGAAAGCACGGATATCGCTTTTGAGGCCGGTAGGATCATCGGGAAGTTTCATCTACTCTTAGCAGATGCCAAAGTTGACAACTATATCGATACCATACCGCGGTTTCACGATTTGGAATTGCGTAAAAATCAATTTGAAGAAGCTCTGAAAAATGCTGATCCCGAGAAAAAGGAAATAGCAAAGAACGACTTGACATTTGCTATTGAAACCTTGACCAAACTTGAGAGCATGAAAGTTAGAGACCTGCCGCTTCGTGTTTGTCACAATGATACCAAACTCAACAACATTCTCTTTTCAAAAAAGACCGACAAGGCACTTTGCCTTATCGATTTGGATACGATCATGAAAGGGAATTTTCATTTTGATTTCGGGGATGCAATACGGACCATAGTCAATACGGCGCCCGAGGATGAACAAGAACACAGTAAGATCACTTTTAAAAAGCCTTTGTTCGAAGCCTTTGTTAGTGGAATAGCTTCCAACAAATCTTTTCTTTCCCAAGAGGAAATAAATGCACTTCCGTTAGGGGCGATTTTGATGCCTTTTTTACATGGGATTCGGGCCCTGACCGACTACCTCAATAATAATATTTACTACAAAGTCGCCTACGAAAACCAAAATTTAGACCGTAGCAGAAGTTTGTTCGATTTTACGCACAAAGCACTGCAAAACCTTGATTTTATGAAAGAGGTCACGGCGCAAAAGCTCAAACAATAGTATCTTTTATTTGAACTTTTAATAGGAGGTTTAGTTCATTCCATAATTTCGTAGTCTATACTTAGTTTTCGCAAAGCTCTTAAAGCAGAACCCGATTTTCTATCTTCCATCTCAATATCTACAGCGTCTCCTTCTAAGAGTATATCTGTAAGTTCATTCGACAAGGATTCATCAATGTTAGATGAAATCTCTGCAATACATTTGGCTATCGCTCTTCTATCTGGCCTCTGAGCATCACAAGACAATAAGTTTAATTTCATAATAATTTATTAATGCAATTTACTAGAGTTGGGATAAGTCTGGATTAAACTTACACCATTATTTATTTTAAAGACGCACAACGTGTTTGTATAAGAATAGTAGCCGATTGCGGATGTAGATTTTTTCAATTTAATTCTAAAGTTGATGCGGACTATAATGTTTATATTTGCTACAATTTTCGGCTATTATTTTTATCCCGTGTTGTGGTTAGTGATTTAATTTATCTAGCCATAATTCCTCCCTCCAATCAGTTACGGTTTTGATTAATTCAGTTAAATTCCACGTTTCAGTGTAGTAGTCTAATCCTTTAAATATGGGAGAATTCGTAATGTCAATTTCTTTATCAAATTGCAAATTACAATCTCTTAAAATATTTGCAGTACTATTTCTTAATTCCTTGTGATCATCTTTATGTTTGAAATAATTTGCAATACCCACAATTAATTCAACATCAGTTCTATTCGAGTTTTTAATTAATGTTCCAAATTTATATTTCTCATATTGTTTGTCTAATGTTTCAAATCGGTCATAAATACTACTGTTAATATAATTTTGTAAGGCAATAAATGCCAAGCCAATTATTGGTTCTGCTTCTTCCAAAAACCAAAGTCCGTCATACCAATCAATTTCTTTTAATTTTTTATTTAATTCTAAGATTGATTTTTCAAGACCATCAACAGTCAAGGTTAAACTTTCAAGTCTAAAGTCGTGTCTTTTCCAATGTGTTTTAGTCATTAAATTATCCAATATTTAGATTTTCTTGCATTAAACACAACAATTAAATATAAACCATTAATGGTTTATATTTCTTTTGTAAGTGAAATTGAATCATCCTTTATTTGAACTTTATTTGAACTTTATTTGAACTTTATTCCAAGAACCTAATCAAATCCCGCCCACCATATAAAACTCTAACAATACGCAGTTTGCCTTTAAGTTTGCGGTAAAATATAATATGTGAAATGTAAGGCAGACTATACAGGCCTTTTTTGATGTCGTTCCTCTCTCGACCGATATCAGGGTTATCACTTAATTTTTCAATTTCAATATATTAACTTTTTTTCCCAACACTGATTAGTTACAAAAAAAGTTTAGGAATTTAAGCTATTCTGACGACTAATTACTGACCACTGTTGCGAAGTATTATTAACTCATTAAAACATTGAACAACACACTTCGGCAGGCTCAGTGCACCGCTTCGGCCGAACAGTTACAATTAAGTATACTATTCTTGCACTCCGAATTTATAAGTACAGCTTGAATTGTAAATCTCCCCAGGTTCTAGAACAGTACTGGGGAAATCGGGTTTGTTCGGAGAATCAGGAAAATGCTGCGTCTCTAAACAAAAAGTGCCCCGGAAGACATAAGGTTTTCCAGCCTTCCCTGTATAAGATCCATCCATGAAATTGCCGGTATAGAATTGAATTCCAGGTTCGTTGGTATAGACTTCCATTGTTCTTCCACTTTTGGGGTCTATTACTTTTGCCGCCAAGGCCAGTCCATCTTCATTTAAGGGTTCTTTGTTCAGCACAAAGTTGTGATCGTATCCTTTTCCGAATTTTATTTGCTCGGTATCCGTTTCGATATCTTGACCGATTGGTTTGGCCTCTCGAAAGTCAAATGGAGTTCCTTCAACCTTCCTGATTTCCCCGGTCGGGATCAACCCTTCATCAACCGGGGTAAAGGCATCTGCATTGATCATCGTTATATGATCGGCGATACTGCCACTGGCCTCTCCTCCTAAATTAAAAAAAGAATGATGGGTTAAATTTACCACCGTGGTTTTATCTGTCGTCGCTTGATAATCGATCTTCAATTCGTTGTCATCGGTCAGGCGATAGCTTACAGTTACCTTGAGATTACCTGGAAAGCCCTCTTCCATATCGGGCGAGGTTCTCGAAAAGATTATAGATTCATCTGAATGCTGGTCTACATGCCAGACCACAGCATTGAAACCCTTATTTCCGCCATGCAGATGATTGCCATTGTTGTTTTTCGCCAGCGAATATTTTGTGCCGTTCAACTCGTATTCCCCTTTACCGATTCTATTGCTATAACGGCCGATTACCGATCCGAAATAAGCTCCGCCAGGGGTCATAAACCCGTCCAGATTCGAGGGCCCAAGAACTACATCATCAAATTCGCCGTTTTTGTCTGGCACGTATAATGAAATCAGACGTTGCCCAAAATTGGTAAAAGTAATCTCAACGCCGTTTGCATTGATCAATGTATAGAACTTGGTTTGTTTTCCATCGATCTCCCTTTCAAAATCAGAAGGATCGAGACCGTGCAAACTTTTGGTGGCTTCCGTCTGAGGAACCTCTTCTTTATCAGCGGATTTTTTACCCTCCTTACAAGAATATAGAACCAACATTATACACAAGACCGAAATAAAACTTTTCATTTTTATCAAATTAGAAAGTGAAAATATAACACTATTGATCTTTGCTTTTCTTGGCAGCATCGTTTACAAATTTAACCAACATCGGAACGGCCGGATAGACCATATTATGTCCGTAACCATCCATCTCAAAAAGTGTAATATCTTCATGACCCACCACTTTCATCATACGATAGAAATAAGCATTCTCCTCATAACGACCCAAAAGCTCGCGTTCTCGATCGCCGGTAATCAAAAGAATCGGCGGGGCATCTTTTCTAACATGAAATAAAGGTGCGTATTTGTCGATTGTCGGCTGGGTGCCCTCGATACCTTGCTCTTTTCGTACCGTAAAATGGGTAATGGTGTGCCCGCTAAAAGGAATCAGCCCCGCAATATCATTGGCATCGATATTATGTTCTTGCAGGTAACTTTTATCCATGCCGACCATGCTTGCCAAGTAACCCCCGGCAGAATGGCCCGAAATAAAAATCGCATCTTTTCTGCCATTGTACTTTTCTATATTATTGAAGGCCCAAGCGACGGCCGCAGCTGCATCTTCAATATAGTCAGGTTGCTTGACTTTGGGGTACAATCGATAATTCACGGTTACCACGATCAGTTTTTGCTCTAAAAGTCCTTCGGGAATGTTTTTGTTGCCCGCCGTAATTCCCCCACCGTGAAACCAAACAATAGTCGCGACATTTGAGGTATCTTTTGGATAGTACACATCTAACTTGCATCTTTCCGAAATATAGGTATCGGATTTATTTACCGAATCGGAATAATATTGAATATCTTTTTTCAGGATATAATCAATTTCCTGGGCAACTAGATCAATCCCACAAAAGGAAAAACAGAGGACTAATAGGAAAACTTTCTTCATGTCGGTTGTCTTTATCATAAAAATAAAGACTTATAAGTTACCAAAACAAGGTCTAACAAAAAATCCACAGAATTATAGCCCCTACCTTATTTTTTCTATAGTTTGTTGGTCGATAGTAAAATGAAATTACCATTTGAACTGTTTTTGAACAAAATTGTTTGTGCAGTTGAATAAGCAATGTATATTTGCACACGCTTTGCAAAAAGCATTTGAACAAGATTTGAATCCCGCTGTAGCGGGAGTCCGCCCAAAGCGAATAAAATCATTGGTCTGGTAGTTCAGTTGGTTAGAATACCTGCCTGTCACGCAGGGGGTCGCGGGTTCGAGTCCCGTCCAGACCGCTCAACAAAGATAAGCCTTTCAATTTCTTGAAAGGCTTTTTCTTTTCTACAGGTACAACATAGGTACAACAAACGGATCAAACGCTATTTTTTTACTTTTCAGTATCTTTAAACTTACACGGGGTTTCAATGGACAGGTTTATTGATAAGATAGTGGGTGCTTTAACTACTTTCCTTCCTGGAAAGGAAAAAGTTGATTCCGGAATGGAATCTTTCCTCAACAAGGGCAATAATGGTATTCTGGTTTTATCGGTTTTGTTTTTCATCCCTTTTTTGATAGTCTCGGTATATCTGTACAACAACTTCGAGAATCGGTTATGGTCACTTGTTCCTTTAACAATATACGTTTGCATATATTTTTTGGTTGCTATAGCTATTCGAATGAGGAAAAGGTCGGGGATGTCAAAATCGAGGGTTAAAAGCAAACCGACTGGTTTTAACCTTGATCTTAACACACTTGTTATGAAAAAATTATTTGGCTACCTGACCAAATACGAATATGTCAACGAAGAATTGACGAGCTATGAAGATTTTTACAAGGTAATGACCTATGACTTTGACCATGACCTAAAAGACAATTATGCCAATCTACCGAGCCAAACCTCAGCAAAGCAAGATGACCGCCCTTGGGAAAAATCAAAAGGAAACTAAACTACCATCGGCTAAAGACCGATGGGTTTGGGTTCGCCCCCGCCTGCCATGCCTACGGCAGGTAAACCGACGAGGGATTCCCCCCCCAGAAGGATACATTAATGAGATACTGCATCAGTCGTTTTTTAGAACATAGCCAACAAAAATAAACAGATGAAAACTAATCTAACAACACTATTGCAAGCAGCAATATTGGCCTTGGCAGTTTCCTGCAATACACAAACTACAATTAAGGAAGATACTGCTGGGCAATCGTCCAAAAGCACTTCTAATCTGGAGTATCTTAAAAGCATTAAAAAAATTGATGTGCACATGCATATCAAAAGTGAGCAGCAATATTTGATAGACTTTATGGATGATTGGAATTTTAAATTTTGCACAGTTTGTACCATTGGGTCACGCTTTAAATCCCTGCAAAGTCAAATTGATACGGCAAAAATGTTGTATAATAAAAATCCAAGGCATTATGCCTGGATTACTACTTTTGATGTGTCTAAACGGGATGAACCTGGTTGGGAAGAAGCAGTTATAGCAGAACTGAAGGATGATTTTGATAATGGTGCTGTAGGCGTCAAAATATGGAAATCGGTAGGTATGGAATTTAAAAAGCCCAATGGTAATCATCTTCAGCTTGATGATCCAATATTCACTCCTATTTTCGAATTTATGGCCTTGAAAGGAAAAACACTGATGCTCCACATGGGCGAACCCATACATGCATGGATGCCAACTTATACTACTGAAGATGGATTCGGAAGAAATTACTGGGCAAAGCATCCTGAATACAGTTTTTGGGATAAACCAGAACTGCCCTCGTACAGTGATATTTTAGCCGCTCGCGACCATGTGATAAAAAGACACCCCGACCTTAAAATCGTAGGAGCACATTTAGGTAGTATGGAATTTGATGTGGATGAGATTATCACAAGGCTGGAACGTTATCCTAATTTTGCCGTGGAACTGGGTGGAAGAACCCGCTATTTTATGTGGCAGGCAAGAGGGAAAGTACAAGACTTCTTTCTCCGATATCAAGATAGGATAATGTATGGGATAGACAGGGGTTCCAGTGCAGTGATGACCTATGAAGAAAAGGTAGAAACGAGAAAGGAAATGGATTATAGGACGAACCTGTTTTTTCGTTACTACGCTACAAGCGATGAAATACCCTGGGGCAATATTATTTCTCATGACACCCCGCAGCCCAAAGCCACCTATACGGTGAAAGGCCTTAATTTACCAAAAGGAGTTTTGGATAAATTTTTTTATAAAAATGCGGTGCATTGGTTCCCGGGCATAGATAAAGATTTTCGTTGAGCAGATGCAATAGAATAAACTTATAGACCTGAGTTCGACCTTAATTTCTGAAAATAGAACTTTAGGTCGAACCCAGATTTATACTTTCAACCATTTATCAAACCAATCAAAAGCATCATTTTGCATATTATTATCGAATTTATGCCCTCCCGAATAGAATTTCCCACTATATTTATCAGAAGCATCCGCTTTTTTAAAAGCTTCTTTTAATATGTTGTTTGCTCTTTTCATTTCCGGCAAACTATATAAACCATCCTCATTACAACTTAATACCATTGTTGGTAAGGGCACTCGTAATCCTAATATTTCTGAAAAATCAAGATGTCTTGCCAATAATGGAGTAAAGGTCATCCAAGTATGTGCAAAAGATTTATTGAGAATAAGATCTCTCCAAGTTGTCATAAACCCTACACTAATGGCACATTTGATCCGTTCATCCAATCCACCTAAATAATTTGTGCGTAAACCTCCACCCGATAGGCCACAACAACCTATTTTGTCTGCATTGACATCTGGTCTATTGCACAAAATATCCAAAGCTTTTTGGTCTTCATATAAAGTCACACCGGGCCAGGTGGTTCCTGCACTAAACAAAGATTTGGCCATGATATGTTCATGCTCGGCGGCCCACGCATTATAAATATCGATGTTTTCTTGTTTTTCGGGGTTCTCGTCCGATTTACCTTCAGTTTTACAATCTCCCCATGGAATAGGAGTCATATCTTTATATTTCACCCTCCGAGAACCAAAAGTAAAAGTATCGTGAACCAATACCACAAACCCTTTTTTGGCTAGATCGTTGGCCCATGCCTTTCCCGAATAATATGATAGCTGATGATCGATCATATCAGGATGCATTTCATTTGAAGTTTTGGTTATTTTTCTTTTCCCAAAATATTTCTTTCCTCCATGATCATGCAAACCGAGTATAGCGGGTAGTGGCTCTTGGGCATTGACAGGTTTTAATAATATTGCTTCGGTCTTTCTTCCATATGGTAATTGCCATTCTAATTCTTCAATGGTTAATCCATCATATTCGTATGCTTTTTTAACGATTACATTCGGAATTTCATCTCCTTTTGAGGGAGCAGCAACTAGTTCTTTGGTTTTTTCCAAAGCTTTTTCTTTCCAACTATTAATATCCGTCCATTGGTCATTTCGAAAAGATAAAGAAGGGGGGTCATTTACCAAATTAGCTGCCCAAGACCCATATTCGCCTATGATACTTTTTCCTTCATTCAAAGTCTCGCTCATTTGATTCGTATGTATTGAAGAATTGGTAAAACTACTAAAAACAGGAGGGATAAAAGGAAGTACTCCCAATGTCGCCGCCGATGTCATAAACTCTCGCCTTGTTTTTTTATCGGATTTCGATTTCATAATATAAAGGTGGGTTCTAAAAATTCATTTCTTTCAAAAAACAAAGATAAAGTAAAGAATCCTCGGGGCAAGCCCACGAGGCATTAAAATCCCAAATCCCAAGCACCAAATTCCAATTCGTGCAAAAGAGGATTTGTGAACCGTCCGCTTTACCTGCAGGAGGCATGGCAGGCGGGGTCCGTGCCCAAACATCACAGAAAATGAAACGAGGCAAGCCTCGGGGAATTAAACCCAAAGAGATTAAATCTGCTCGAAGTCGTAGTAAGACCTCTATCAGGGTTAAGCAAGGTAATGTCTGGCTCTCTGGACCCACGGTAATCGTTTTTTGATCTGGAATACAACTTCCTAAAACCAATAGTAGGGACATGAACATTCTTGATTTTACCGATATGCCGAACTTTTTTGCATTGTTATCATTGTTGTCCGGTAAACTTTTTTAAAAGTTTAGACAATGCCCGTAATCATTAATCATCAATGCCGGATCGAAACTTGACACCTTGCTTTTGAGACTTTATACAATCTTCAGGGATAGCTAAGAAATCACCTGGTAGAGCTATTGATTTTCAAATAGCTGCAATTTAGTCTTACGTCTTATATCTAGTAGCGACCTGTACTAAGCTTGTCGAAGTAAGCGGTCTTACGTCTTTAACCGGACAGTACTGATTGTTATCTATTATTTTTTCACCATTGCAATTAATTTTGGTTACACCCCTATTTTCCCAAACATCGAGAATATTTTCGAAACGAAATAAGGCATTTCCTTTTTTTAATTTGCTTTTCATTACGAATACTTTCGGAAAGTGGTAAATTTTATATCATTTTGTTTCTTAACTTATATTAATGCCGTATATTCAATCTCAATATTTCGATTTTGTCGATTTATGTTTTGCAACGAGCCAGGGTTTTAGAATTCAGGAGATGTTTGTAATTTAATCGATAAACTATAAAAACGGGTAAATGGTTTACTTCCTAGCCTTAGGGAACTTAAAATACAAAAATGAACACTAAAAGCCCTTGGTTGCTATTTGCCTTGATAACAACTGTTTTTTGGGGCGTATGGGGTGCTTTTACCAGTCTGCCTTCAGAAAATGGCTTTCCCGATACCTTGATATACTGTGTGTGGGCGTTAACAATGATCGCCCCTGCCGTTTATGTTCTAAAACGTGTTGACTGGAAATTACAGACCGATAGAAAATCTATTTTAAATGGTCTGATTATCGGCTTGTTGGGAGCGGGCGGACAAATGATTCTTTTTTATGCCGTTACCATTGGCCCTACGTATTTGATTTTCCCGATTATTTCCCTGTCACCGGTTATCACCATCGTACTTTCATTTTTATTTTTAAAGGAACGTACCGGCAAATTGGGTACTATTGGCATTGTATTGGCACTAGTGGCATTGCCTCTTTTTGAGTATACGGGCGAAGCAGGGCAGACTGCCGGAGAAAGTGGTGTTTTGTGGTTTGTACTGGCTATTCTCGTATTGGCCGCCTGGGGTATTCAAGCCTATTTCATGAAATCTGCAAACCAGGTGATGAGTGCCGAAAGTATATTTTTCTATATGATGATCTCAGGAATCTTGCTTATGCCTATTGCGCTGTATATGACAGATTTTTCCCAAGAGATCAATTGGGGCGTTAATGGGCCTTATTTGGCCGCGGCGATTCAAATACTGAATGCTGTCGGAGCACTTACTTTGGTTTATGCTTTTAGGTATGGTAAGGCGATGGTCGTTTCGCCATTGACCAATGCCGGAGCTCCGCTTATTACCTCAATAATAGCTATGATCTTAATAGGTGTTATGCCGGGAAATTATAAAATTGCCGGTATCGTTTTGGCCCTGATCGCAGCCTTTCTTTTGGCGATCGAACCTGAAGATGAGAAAGATGAAGGTAAAAGGGTAGAATAAGTATTCTTCTAGTCAATTGATTTTGGCTATATTCTCATTTCTTTTCGCCTTTTGGCCGCCAGATCAATTGGGTGCCATCGAACCAACCCCAGCCAAATCTATCCGCACAATGCGATATAAATTGGTATAGGTTTCCATCTATTGAGATGATGCCGTATCCATACCAATTCCATCCATCCCTGAGCTTTCCGGCAGGGGGAAACTTGGTTACAGCGTCCGGCTCAACAATAGGCCCATAAATTTCGGTCAGCCCGGTACGGGAATAGTCCGGAAAACCTTTCAACATTTCGGCATGGAAATCTCCGGTATCCGGGCCACCTGTAATCCGCCAAACATGTGTGTTCTTAAATTCCCGTTGCTGTCCCCCTTTTCGTCTAGCCAGCCTCTCCCATCGCATTGGGCAGTATATAACGCACCATCTGCACCCCAGGTCGAACACCAATTATCGCCCTTTTCACCAGATCTAAATATATTTGGGTCAAGATTTACGTCAACGGGATAGTTTTTAGAGTGCTGACAGCAAATTGTCAATAGAATCATCATAGCAATAATCGGTATGGTCGCACCCCGTATTGTGGAGAGCCTATTGGATTTTAATTTATTCATGCGATATGCTTATTTATTAGTGAAACTCTCCCGAAGCTTCGGGACTGATCACACATTTCAAAACAGTCTCTAGGATAGATAGAGATCCACCAACCCCTCTGGGGTGGTAACATAAATGGTCTTGTTCTTTCGGTCTACCTCAGTAATAATTTCATCCGTAATCGGAATCAACAGTTCCTTATCGACTTTTTCGATTTCGAAAAGTGCTTGTGAGGTATTGTCATTTACCCCGGTAATAATTCCGATATCGCCATGAACCGAATCTTGTACTGAAAAACCGATTACCTCATGGAAGTAAAATTTGTTTCCGGATAGCTTTGGCAATAGTTGCAGCGGCAGATAAAGTTCAGAACCCATAATGCTATCTGCCCCTGCTTCATCATTGACCTCTTCAAAATCGATTCGAAGTAAAGAAGATTTATGAAGGCGACAGCTTTTAATGAAAAATGGAACCAGATTGTCCGCCGAAAGGCGGACAAATACTGATTCCATGTTTTCGTAAACTTCGGGCTCATCGGTATCTAACTTGACCAATACCTCGCCTTTAAAACTATATTTTGAAACGATTTTGCCCAGATAGAAACAATCCTCTTTGCGCATCGTCTTTAATTCTTACTCTTCTTCGGTGGCAGCTTCTTCAGAATCTTTTTCTGCAGCTGGCTCTTCTGCTACTTCAGCAACATCTTCTTTGACTTCCTCTACGACCGCTTCTACCTCAGGAACTGCTTCTTCCTTTACTTCCTCGACAGCTTCTTCAACTGCGGCGACAGCAGCTTCTTTAACTTCTTCCACGGCAGCTTCTGCTTCAGCAGGTGTCTCCTCAGTGGCAGCAACAGCTTCATCAACAGCGGCCTCAGGTTCCGATGACGCCTCTTCAGCCGGTGGTGTTTCCTCTGTTGTAGCCTCCGCAACTTCGCCCTCGGCTACCGGAGCAGCTTCCGTTTCGGCAGCTACAGTTTCTCCTTCAGCTGTTTCAACTGCTTCCGCTTCTGCAGTCTCAGCTTCAACAGCCGCTAAAGCACGTTTTTCATTGGCTTCTTTCTCGGCTTTTAAAGCTTCGGCTTTTTCTTTTTCTTTTTCCCTCACCAGACCATCTTCTTTTTTGGCAACTAGCTTACCTTTTTCCTCCATCCAAGCGGTAAACTTCTTCTCAGCTTCCTCTTCGGAAAACGCACCTTTGGCAACACCGCCCAACAAGTGTTTTTTCATCATTACGCCTTTGTATGATAAAATGGCCCTGGCCGTATCGGTGGGTTGTGCACCGTTCTGCAACCAATTTACGGTGTTGTCAATGTTGATGTCTATTATGGCGGGATTGGTATTGGGGTTATAAGTCCCCAATTTTTCAAGGTATTTACCATCTCTTTTCGAGCGTGCATCTGCTGCAACGATCCAATAAAATGGTTTTCCTTTTTTTCCGTGTCTTTGAAGTCTGATCTTAACTGGCATATCACATTAATTTGTAGGGTGCCCGACCCTGGTTATTAATTCTTTTGTCCTTTTAAAGGACGGCGAATATACTTCATTTCTTTAAATGGACAATATATTTGGATGATTTCCTTTTTACTCTCGATCCGCCAATTGGTCCTCGCCAGCAACCAATTTCGATTTATGTTCGGCTACTAGTTCATTTATCTTTTGTAGCATCTCAGGATGGTCTGCTGCGATATCAAACTGTTCGGAAGGATCGTGACTTAAATTGTACAAAATAGGGGGGTTATGTTCTTCCCGTTCCCCGAATTGCCCATAAACCCCTTGGGTGATAAAGTGTGCTTTGTAATCGCCAAATCGGGCAGCATAGATTTCGGTACCGCGATAGTATATGATGCTTTTTCTAGCACTTTCTTTTTGTTCAAATAAAACAGGCCCCAAATCATGACTGTCTAGAATTCTATCATTGGGTAATTCCGCGCCGGCCATTTTGCTGAAAGTGGTAAAGAGGTCCATGGTTGAGCCTATATCCGAAACGACTGCAGGTTTGATTCTACCGGGCGACCAAAAAATTCCAGGTTCGCGCATACCGCCTTCCCAGGTAGAGCCTTTTCCTGCTCTGAGCAATCCCGCACTGCCGCCATTTAATTTAAAGGGTAGCCAGGGTCCGTTATCCGAAGTAAAAACGACGATTGTATTTTCTGCCAATCCCTCTTCTTTCAGAGTGGATAAAATCTTTCCAACGCCATTATCGATTTCCTCCAAAACATCCCCGTACAATCCTCTTTCGCTTTTACCCTTGAACTTATCCGATACAAATAATGGAATATGAGGAAGGTTATGCGCTAAATAGACAAAGAAAGGGTTGTCTTTATTCTGCTTGATATAGGAAACGACTTCATCGGAGTATCGAGTGGTAATTGTATTTTGGTTGGCCGGTCGCTCGATGATTTTGGTATTTCGCAACAGGGGCACATTGAAATGCTCTGTTTTTATCGAATCATCGGGTTGTTTCCAGTAGTCCCAATAATCCTTACCCGAAATTTTATCCATATCATTTGAATAAGGAATTCCGAAGTAATAATCGAATCCATTGTTGGTGGGTAGATATTGCTCTTTATGACCGAGATGCCATTTTCCAATAGCCGCGGTTTTATAACCAACGGTTTTCAATTGCTCGGCCATGGTAATTTCACTAGCAGGCAATCCGTTTTTGGAATCTGGGAAAAGTACCCGATGTTTGCTACTTGCCATACCACTACGTACAGGTAATCTTCCTGTCAAGAGGGCGGCCCTACTTGGCGTACAAACACTAGCTCCTGCGTAAAAATTCGTCCATTTTTGACCCTCTTCGGCCATGCGATCCAAATTTGGTGTTTTGATGGTCGGATGACCGTAGGTGCCCAAATCTCCATAACCAAGGTCATCGGCAAATATGATAATAAAGTTGGGTGGGCTTTGTTTTTCCTGACTTTGCAAAGTCGAGAAACATAATATTGTTAGTAGGAAGGTAAACAGGTTTTTCATTTTCTAAGTTTTTGCAAGATTTGAAGATACCAAATAATTGTAAGGAGCGAAAAATGATTATTTCACATGGCGTTAATAACTCCTAACAACTACCCTTTTTCAAAGGGTCTCTTTTTACTATTTTTATCGGTCATTGCGAGTCCCGCCAAGGGCGGGAGGAAGTAATCTGTTTTTCAACAAACAGATTGCTTATTCGAAACAGTTTCCTGCCTTCGAAGGAAAGACAAAAAACTATTGTATGTACCTGATTTTTGATACCGAGACCACGGGCCTGCCCAAACGCTGGAATGCCCCGATAACCGACACAGACAACTGGCCCCGCTGCATACAAATCGCCTGGCAATTGCACGATGCCATGGGTAATTTGGTGGATCGTCAAGATTATCTGGTACGGCCCGATGGTTTCAACATTCCCTATGATGCGGAGCAAATTCACGGAATTTCTACGGCCTTGGCCGAGCAAGATGGAATGCCCCTTTCCGAAGTCCTGGAGAAATTCAATGCCGCTATGGCCCGGACCAAATTTATCGTCGGGCAAAATGTGAGCTTCGATCTAAATATTATGGGGGCTGAATTCCATAGAATGGGTGTTGAGAATCCGTTGCAAGAATTGCCTGTTTTGGATACCTGTACCGAGTACACGGCACAATTGTGTCAAATTCCCGGGGGTCGAGGCGGAAAATTCAAGCTTCCTACCTTGACGGAACTTCACGAAAATCTTTTTGGGAAACCTTTTTCTGAAGCGCATAATGCTACGGCAGATGTGGAGGCAACGACTCGTTGTTTTTTAGAACTCATCCGCAAAAAGCATTATACCAACGAGCAACTTGATGTACAGCCCGATTATTTCGAAAATTTCTCTAAGGCCAATCCACAGGAAATCGAACTTGTCGGTCTCAAACATATCAATCTCAAAAAAGCATCTAAAAAAATCGCCGATGCCCTTTGGGAAAAAGATACAGGCGGAGTCTCTTCCGAAGAAATAGAGGAGAACATCCAAAATTTAGCAGATGCACCTTTTGCCCATCTACATAACCATTCACAATTTTCCGTTTTACAGAGTACCATTAACATAAAAAGTCTGGTAAAATCGACTGCGGAAAACGACATGCCGGCGGTGGCACTTACCGACCATGCCAATATGATGGGTGCGTTTCATTTTGTGAAGGAGATTAAGGCCCATAACGATTCCGTTCGGGAAAAAAATAAAATTGCCGAAGAGCATGGCGAGCCGGCAACGGCACAAATAATCAAACCGATTATCGGTTGTGAATTTTTTGTCTGCGATGATCACACCAACAAGAATGTCAAGGACTACGGTTATCAAATCGTGCTGTTGGCCAAGAACAAAAACGGCTATCAGAATCTTTGCAAGATGTCTTCCATCGCTTATACCGATGGCTTTTATTACGTGCCTCGTATCGACAGAAAGGTTATTCAGCAGTACAAGGAGGACATTATTGTTCTGACGGGAAATCTATATGGCGAAGTACCCGGAAAGATTTTGAATGTTGGCGAAAACCAGGCAGAGGAGGCTTTGCTTTGGTGGAAGCAAGAGTTCGGCGATGATCTTTATGTGGAGTTGATGCGACATGGTCAGGAAGATGAAGATCGGGTAAACAAGGTTTTGGTCGATTTTGCCAAAAAGCATGAAGTAATAACAATACCTATTATTGTGCAAAGGAAGATGCGGAAGCCCACGACATTCTTCTTTGCGTAAAAGATGGCGAAAAGCAGGCAACTCCGATTGGTCGTGGCCGAGGGTATCGCTACGGATTGCCCAATCAGGAATATTATTTCAAGTCTTCGGATGAAATGAAGGAACTTTTTAAAGATCTTCCCGAAGCTATTTTGAACGTTCAAGAAGTAGTCGATAAAGTAGAGGCCTTTGATTTGGCACGCGATGTACTCTTGCCCAAATTCGATATCCCCGAAAAGTTTAAAGTCGAGGAAGATATTGTCGATGGCGGAAAGCGCGGAGAGAATGCTTATTTGCGACATATCACATACGAAGGGGCGAAAAACCGCTACGAAGAAATTACGGCTGAAATCGAAGAGCGTATCGATTTTGAGCTGAAGACCATTGAGAATTCCGGATATCCTGGGTACTTTTTGATTGTTGAGGACTTTATTCGAGAAGCACGAAACATGGATGTTTCCGTAGGGCCGGGAAGAGGTTCGGCGGCAGGATCGGTGGTGGCATACTGTTTGAAGATCACCAATATAGATCCGTTGAAATACGATTTGTTATTTGAGCGGTTTTTGAATCCGGATAGGGTGTCGATGCCTGATATCGATATCGATTTCGATGATGAGGGTAGAGGTCGGGTCATGGACTATGTCATCAACAAATATGGATCTAACCAAGTGGCGCAGATTATCACTTATGGTACGATGGCCGCAAAATCTTCTATTCGTGACACGGCCAGGGTATTGGATTTACCCTTAGGGGATGCCGACCGAATTGCGAAGTTGATACCGACCATGTCGAAGTTGGGCAAAATATTTGGCGTTCCCGAAGCGGAATTAAAAAAGAGATTCCGGCCCGATGATCTAGAGAAAGTCAATGAACTTTTGAATATTTCGGAAGGAAGCGATCTCGAGGCGCAGACCGTAAATATGGCGCGCACCTTAGAGGGTTCGTTGCGAAATACAGGCATTCATGCCTGTGGGGTCATTATCACGCCCGATGATATTACGAATTTCGTTCCGGTGGCGACCGCGAAAGATTCCGATCTGTACGTTACCCAATTCGACAACTCCGTCGTTGAAAGTGCAGGTTTGTTGAAGATGGATTTCCTCGGACTGAAAACCTTGACCCTGATAAAAGACACCGTCAAAATCGTAAAAGCCAAACACGGTATCGAATTGGTTCCCGATGATTTTCCCTTGGATGATGAAAAAACGTATGAACTCTTCCAAAGGGGGGATACGGTTGGGATATTTCAATATGAATCTCCCGGGATGCAAAAACACTTGAAGGATTTAAAGCCTTCTGTTTTTGATGATTTGATCGCCATGAATGCCTTGTACCGTCCCGGACCGATGGAGTATATTCCCGATTTTATCCAACGTAAAAACGGAATCGCGGAAATCAAGTATGACCTTCCGGCCATGGAAGAATACCTGAAAGAAACATATGGGATTACGGTCTATCAAGAGCAGGTAATGTTGCTTTCACAAAAGCTGGCAGGCTTCTCCAAAGGTGATGCCGATGTTTTGCGCAAGGCCATGGGAAAAAAGATTTTTGCTCTACTTCAAAAATTGAGACCACAGTTCTTGGATGGTGGTGAGAAGAATGGGCATCCGAGGGAAATACTTGAAAAAATATGGAAAGACTGGGAAGCTTTTGCTGCCTATGCCTTTAACAAAAGCCACTCCACTTGCTATGCGTACATTGCCTATCAGACTGCTTATTTGAAAGCGCATTACCCCGCGGAATATATGGCCGCCGTGCTTTCGAACAATATGAACGACATCAAGCAGGTAACTTTCTTTATGGAGGAATGTAAGCGAATGGGACTTGAAGTTCTTGGCCCTGATGTCAACGAATCATATTACAAATTCGCGGTGAACAAAGATGGCGCTGTTCGCTTCGGAATGGGAGCGATCAAAGGTGTGGGTCGCTCAGCTGTAGAGACAATAGTAGAGCATCGTAAAAAAGACGGGCCGTTCAAGTCGGTGTTCGATTTGGCAAAACGTATCGATTTGCGGGCCGCGAATAAAAAAGCATTTGAGAACCTTGCCGTTGCCGGCGGTTTTGATTCTTTTGGAACAACGCATCGAGCGCAATATTTCCTTACCGATGGAGATAGCATCACTTTTCTTGAAAAGGTCATCAAATCGGCCTCAAAATATCAAGAGAATAAAAACTCTTCCCAGATGGATATGTTCGGGGGTATGAGCGAAGCCCAGATCCCCGAGCCTGAAGTTCCTCCTTGCGAAGAATGGGGCACCATGGAAAAACTCCGTAGGGAGAAAGAAGTTGTAGGCATCTATATTTCAGGGCATCCTTTGGACGATTTTAAAAAGGAAATCGATGCATTCTGCAATGCCAGCGTTTCCAACGTTATCAATTTAGAGCAATTTGTGAACCGCGAACTTTCCTTTGCGGGAGTGATATCAGATGTACAACACCGTACTTCAAAAAACGGAAAGGGTTGGGCGATCTTCGCTATGGAAGATTATACCGACACTCACGAGTTTAGAATATTCGGAGAGGAATATCTGAAATTTCGCCATTTTCTGATGATCAATTCCTTTGTACACATCAAAGTCTATGTACGCGACGGGTGGGTCAATCGCGATACCGGCAAAAAGGGCGATCCACGAATGCAATATAATAGCTTTATGCTATTGCAAGATGTAATGGACACCTACGCCAAAAAGTTGACCATCAAACTTGACATCGACAATTTGCAGGAAGAACGCATTCGAATACTTAAAGATACAATAAGGTCACATAAAGGCAATCATATATTGAATTTTGTGGTCTACGAAATGGAAGAGGAAATAAAGGTCAATATGATCAGTCGAAAACAAAAAGTGCAGATCAGTAACGAACTGCTGTCAACTTTAGAGGAAGCCGATGTGCATTACAAGTTGAACTAAATGATTTAAGAACCAACCTGAACTAAACAAACTATGATTCCATTTAAGATGGAGATTTTCGGCTTTAAAAGATTTGAAGAAGCAAGTGTCTTATTGGACAAGAAGTTAATTGCTTTTGTCGGGCCTAATGAAGCTGGAAAAAGTTCTTTTTTTAATGCTTTACTGTCAATTGAAGACGGTAAGGCCTATGAAGAAAGAGAATTGACAAAGGATTTGGAACGAGAATCTGACCTAGTCATTCGTTTGGACTACTTGCTAAATAGTACTGAAAGAAGTAAAATTAAAGAATTTAGTGGAGTAGGAATCCCGAGATTTTATCGTCTTGAAAAGTTTATTGATGGCTCTAAGGATTATGAGATTGTTGGAGAGATAAAAAGAAGTAAAAAGCGCAGAGTTGGTTTCAAAAAGTTGATTCGACAAATTTTAGAAAGGAAGCGTTTGGGTGCTTACTTAAAGAAAAAAAAATATCAGAGTGAGGAATATGGAGAAATTAGTGTTTTTGAATCTTTTTCTAATTTATTGAAGAAAGATTGGGGAGCTGAAACTATGGCTGAAGATATTTTCACTCTTCTATCAGAATTAGAAGAAGAATCGAATAGCGTAAAAGAAGAAATTTCAAAGACAGATGGAGATGCTCTAGAAACTATTCTTGAAGAGTTGAGTTTTTTTGAGGAAAATGAAAGGTCAGAACATCCAAAAGAACTGTTTCTTGAATATTTGGAGCAGTTACGGCCTGAATTTGTTGAATTTACTGATGCAGAGCGGCAATTAAAAGGTTTTTATCCAATAGCCGAAATAAAGCAAAACCCTATATCTCTAATAAATCTTTTAAAAATTGCTGATATTAATTCTGAGGATATTGTTGATTCTATTGAGAAAAGGAAAACCGTAAAGAGGTATGAGCTCCAAAAAAAAGGTAACGAGAACTTAAAGAATAGATTTAATTCATGGAGTCAATCGGAGGTTTACCCTTCGCTTTTTATAGAAAATAACTCTTTGAGCATAATTGTAGAGGCTTCAACTGGATTGAACGAACTTCGGGATCGAAGTGATGGTTTAAGACAATATATTTCTATGAAAGCATTTCTCAAGAAACGAGAGGATATTGTCCCCCCAATTTTACTAATTGATGAGGCGGAAATCCATTTACATTACAGTGCCCAAGCCAATTTAGTTTCTGATTTTGAAAAGCAAACAATAGCCAACTCCATATATTATACCACGCATTCTGCAGGTTGTTTGCCAAGTGATTTAGGGACTGGTATTCGAGTGGTCGAACCAATTTATAAAGACGGAAAAGATACAAGTAGAAGCATAATTAGAAATTCGATATGGCAGAATAACGGTGGTTTCTCACCTCTTTTACTTGCAATGGGCGCGAATGTTATTGCTTTCACTCCTGCGAGAAAAGCTGTAATTGCTGAAGGTCCATCAGATACTATTCTATTACCTAGAATCTTACGAGAGGCCTCTAAGAAAGAATATTTGGATTTTCAGGTGGCTCCTGGAATTGCAACAATTTCAATTGAAGATGTAAAAAGCTTCGAATTGGAAGCGGCAAAGGAAGTTTATTTAGTTGATGGCGATGAGGGCGGCGACAAGAATAAAATCAAGCTTTTGAAAGGAGGCGTCTCAGAAAAAAAGATAATGCAGTTGTCAAAGAGAACCACCATTGAAGATTTTATAAAATCGGATTTACTTGCAACGGCAATCATTCAGGAATTTGTTAACATGGGCTACGAAACTCCTAATTTCAATTTAATAAAACTACCGAAAAAAGGTAGAATTAAATGGTTCGAGAAAAATTGTGAATCATTGGGACTTGGTTTTCCCGAAAAAGGGAGGATAGCAGATTCCTTGATATCGAATACCCCTAGTTACGAAACTATAATTGAACAAGATAAAGTCTCTGAACTAAAGGCCTTATATTCCTCTATTATTCAAAAGCTTAGCGCATAATTGAAGAACTTACTTGTAATTCTTAACAACCATAAACTTTCCCAATATAGCAATAGATATAAGGTATACTGCGTTGGTAAGTATCAAGCAGAATATTTGACTAACTTTGTGTAATTATAAATTCAAATCAAATGGCATTAGAAATAACAGATGCTACTTTTGAAGAAGTAGTATTAAAAAGTGATAAACCGGTAGTAGTGGATTTTTGGGCAGCTTGGTGCGGACCTTGTAGAATGGTCGGCCCGGTAATCGATGAACTAAGCACTGAATACGAAGGCAAGGCCGTTGTTGGTAAGGTCGATGTAGACGCGAATCAAGAATTTGCCGGTAAATACGGTGTTCGTAACATTCCTACTGTATTGGTTTTCAAAGACGGTGAAATCGTGACCAGACAGGTTGGTGTTTCTCCCAAACAAGTTTATGCAGACGCCATAGAGGCGGCATTATAAGAGTTAAGTTTAAGTTTGTTTAGAAAAGGTTCGGTCGTGAATATTCGCGATCGAACCTTTTTGTTTTATCTTAGTTGAGTGAACTTACAATCTGAATTAAATAAAGCTTCATTATTCCAAAATTTGGAACTTCTGGCAAATCAGGTGGTCGAAGGTTTTATCAGTGGAATTCATAAAAGTCCGTTTCATGGGTTCTCAGCGGAATTTGCAGAGCATAAGATTTACAATACCGGCGAAAGTACAAAGCATATCGACTGGAAGCTTTTTGCCAAGACCGACAAGCTCTATACGAAAAGGTATGAAGAAGAGACCAATCTTCGGTGTCATATGATATTGGACAATTCGGCGTCTATGTATTATCCTGAAATTTCAAATTCGGGCATAGGCAATCTAAATAAAATAGGATTCGGAGTACTCGCCATCGCTGCTTTGATGAACGTACTTAAGAGACAACGTGATGCTGTTGGCCTGAGTGTCTATTCCGATAGTTATAATTATTACGCCCCTGAAAAAGGCAGTGAACGTCATCATCAAATGTTATTGGCCAAACTTAGTGAGGTCAGTCAGGATTCAAAACCTGCTCAACGAACAGAAACGTATGAATATTTGCATCTAATCGCTGAAAAGATAAAGCGCCGGAGCTTAATATTTTTATTTACGGATATGTTTCAAACAACAGTCGATAAGGAAAAAATGTTCGACGCGCTACGTCATTTAAAATACAACAAGCACGAGGTCGTTCTTTTTCATTTACTGGATAAGGAAACAGAATTTCATTTTAATTTTGAGAATACGCCAAAAAGGTTTCTAGACGTTGAGACCGGCGAGCATATCGACTTATATTCCGATACTGTAAAAGAGGGTTACAAAGAAGCGGCTAAAAGCTACTTTGATGATTTGAAGTTAAAGTGTGCGCAGTATCGCATAAAATATGTCGGTGTAGATGTACGATCTGACTTTTCAAGAGTGCTGAATACCTTTATGGTCGAGCGGCAGAAATTTGGATGATAAAAAGAGAAAAACCTCAATTTTCGTTGAAGGCTTTTGCAGTCTGGTTAAGTCGTCGTTTGCATTTTTCTGAAATAATCATCTTGTAATCGAGTACCCACATAAATTATGAGCCAAATAATTCTTTTATTCAGCTCGTTTTTTTACTATTTTTGAGCCGAATAAAATTGATAATCGGCTCATGCGATACAACTGGCAACAAAAAGACTGGCCTAATTTTCAATACAAAACCGATACTATCGAAGATTTACTCTTTGATTTTGCAAAGCGCACGGGGCGTATTAGTGGGGTTTTGGATGGTTTTTCAGAATCGGAGCAAGCAGAGGCTATGATAAACCTAATGGTCTCTGAAGCTATTAAGACCTCGGAGATTGAAGGAGAGTACCTGAGCCGAAAAGATGTTATGTCCTCCATCAGAAGAAATTTGGGATTAAACCCTGAACTTCCCGTATCCAAGGATAAAAGAGTGGAAGGAGTAACGGAGTTAATGTTGACCATCCGTGAACAATTTATAGCCCCTCTTACCGAAACGGTCCTATCTAATTGGCATACCATGCTCATGAAAGGTAGTGAAGGAATCCAAATAGGTCGATGGCGCACCCATAAAGAACCTATGCGGATAGTTTCTGGTGCTATGGGCAGAGAGGTAGTTCATTTCGAAGCCCCACCATCAAATATCATTGCTACTGAAATGACTCAATTTATTGAATGGTTCAACAAATCACAGAATACCCTAAAAAAACCAATTCTTCGTGCTGCAATTGCACATCTTTATTTTGAGTCGATACATCCATTTGAAGATGGAAACGGTAGAATAGGTAGGGCTGTGGCAGAAAAGGCACTTTCACAAAACATCGGTCGTCCTGTTTTGTTCAGTCTATCGAAATCTATTGAAGAAAATAAAAAGACCTATTACGATGAACTGAAAAAGGCTCAGCGTTCCAATGAAATTACAGATTGGATAAACTACTTTGTCAAAACGGTTTTGGATGCTCAAATCGATGCCGAGCAAGAAATTGAATTTACCTTACAGAAAACAAAGTTTTTCGATAACCATAAACATGCGCTCAATGAAAGACAACAAAAAGTAGTCCACAGAATGTTGGAAGAAGGCCATCATGGTTTTGAAGGGGGAATGAACGCTCGAAAATATGTTTCACTAACTAGTGCGTCAAAAGCAACCGCCACAAGAGACTTGCAAGACTTGGTTGAAAAAGGCATTTTCAAACCTGTAGGGGGAGGTCGGAGTACGAGATACGAAATCAATATTTGATTTGCGTCTTTGACGAGCGAAACGAAGTTTCGTGCTGCAAGTCACAACCCCGATAGCTATCGGGAACCCCATATATATTACTGAAAGAGGTAAATCAGCTAGTTATATAGGTGTTCGTTATGGAGTAACGGAAAAGACAGCCCGTTTATGGATACACAAAGTAAGAGAGGCAATGGAATCTAGTGGTGACCACCCTATGGGCGGTAATGTACATGTAGATGAATTTGTTCTTGGCGGACGTGAGAAAGAACAGATCGGCAGAAGCTATAATGCTAAGGGAAAGAAAGCGATAACAGCCGTTGAGTTAACTGATGATGGCAAAGTAAAAAGGATGTATGCAATGCGTATCGATGACTTTTCCGCTAGATCATCACAGTATATTTTCATCAACAATATTAGTCGTGACGCGAAGATTACAACAGATAAACGGAGAGGATATTGACCAATTGCAAGAGCATGTAACATCACACAAATAGAGAGTAACGGCGGACTGAATTTCAAAACGTTGCACACAATGATCCATCAAATAAAACCTTGGATAAGAACAACCCATTCTTGGGTAAGTGATTTCAACATCAATAGATATTTCAATGAGTTTTGTTTTAAGGTTAATCGCTCACAAAGCAAAGCGGCAATATTCAATAACCTAATAACCAGAATGGTCGATGCCGAGAAAGTTTATCGAACAGAATTAATCAGTAACTAGCTACTGACCTCTATTCTTTTTTAACTTCATTGTATTTTCTTAGTATTCCGGTATATTGTTCAAGGTGTACCATGCCTCTGACGACCATAGGGATTCTCCGTGCGCGCTCTCAAGATTTTCTGGAAGCCTAAAATACACAACATTCTCTTTTTTCAGGTTCGGGATTTCTAAATAAACCTTGGTGCCATCTTCAGAAAGTTCGACTTTTGTGGCCTGCAATCGCATGATATCCATCTTGGGGCCACCGTACTCTTCTGTTGGAAGATACCACCATTGCCGTAAAAAAAAGTCATTGGCGGTAAATTCTCTTATACTTTTCACGGGTTGGGTAAATTCTATTTCAAAACCTTTGGGTTTTGCCCTTATTGCGAGCATTTCAAAGGTTGGTTTTCCGTTATATTTTATACGCTGTAGACCATATTTTTTCTCTTTCCAGCTCCAACCGCCCAGCATTCCCAATTCGCCGATATAAAGTGCGCCGTCGGGGGCCCAACAAAGTCGGTTTACCCCTGCCTCGAGCCCCTGTGTAAAACGGAATACCGCCCCTTGGTAACTGCCGTCTATTTTTTCAAGAAAATCACGTTTAATGCCTCCGTTGCTGACATCGCCATGAAGCATTTGGCCTTGGTATGGGCCATCTTTCATGATGATGGGTTCAGAAGGGGAATTACCTATTTCATCTTGCGGCAACCAAATAGTGGGAGGGGTCATTTTTGGTATTTCAGAAAGGGAATCTAAAAGACCCCATGCCATGCCATGGTAATCCCCCTTTTTAACGTGGATCAATTTATTGGCGGGAAGCCATTGCCCCTGATTGTCCGTCACGAATAATTCCTCGTCAATGCCCAGTCCGATACCATTTGGGGTTCGCAACCCATAGTTGACCCACTCATAGTTTCCATCAAGAGCGATTTTCAGTACCCTGCCCCGATCAAATTGCTGCTGCTCTGTCGACAAAAGGCGCATGGCCATGGAAAGTGATACATAAAAATGACCTTTGTCGAAGACCAGCCCAAAGGCGAATTCATGAAAATCGGCAGTGACCTGCCAGCTATTGCATATCACTCTGTACTCGTCGATAATCTCGTCGCCGTCAAGGTCGATAAGTTGTGTCAATTCTTGTTTTTGAAGCACATAGATGTTACCATCGACCACTTCAATGCCCAAGGGTTCCGCCAACCCCGTAGCGATACGCTTTGTCGTTATTTTGTTCGGGTCACCTCCAAGACCATCCATCATATAGACACCACCTTCGGTATCCCAAGTGGTCAAGAGCAAGCGCCCATCGGCCAGAAAAGCCAGTCCGCCCACTTTCGGCTTGAAGTCTTCAGTGTGCAATGTGGTTAGATCATAGCTGGGGTGAATATCTTCAAGCGGCATCCCATACCCTGGTTTGGTCATGGCATTTTCAACCGGAAGCTCATTGACTATCTCAACATTGCCCACTATTTCTTTACCTTTTGGTTTTAAGGTAAAGATATACGCCAGCATGGTTCTTAATTCATTTTCCGATAATTGGGGATGGGCGTTCATTGCCGTTCTTCCCCAAGAACCCGAGCCTCCGGTCTTTATCCTTTTCATCAGCTCTAGTCTGTTTTCTTCAGAATCAGAATACCGTTCGGCAATTTGGCCAAAGGAAGGCCCCACGTCTTTTTCAATGACTTTATGACAGGTAAAGCAGTCGCTTTCTTCCATCCAGTACCTGCCCCAATGGTCATAGGCATCTTGTAATTTTGGTGGGAATTGTTCCGGAAGGGTTTCGAAATATTGTATTTTTAGGCTAACGGTATTGGCTTTCAATGCAAAAGTATCGACCCCATTTCTCAAGAGAACCAAGTTGCCTTTTGGAACTTTAGCGGTTTTGAACCATCTTTCAAGTCCTGGTTTTCCGGTTTTACCTCTTACGAACTCAGGTCTTTCTTGAAGGTTTATGGTGTCGCCCGTAGACAAGATAAGATCAAAATTGAGATAGATCTGTTCCTCCTTAAAAACATAGCCCTTGTTCATTATTTTTGAAAGAACGTTTTTTCCATTGGCCATCACTTCCCATTTCTGATGCCCAAGACTGTCGCTTATGTACGAAGAACCCCATGAGGTAGGTTGAACGTTCTTTTTGTAGGTATAAGGCGCACCTTCCATCGACACACCGCCTTTCCACGCTTTATATAAGTTGCCGTGGGCGAGGTCGTACGCAACATAACAGTCGGAATCTAATGCGACGGTCAACATTCTGGGTTTTTTGTCCAATACCGATCGAAAGGCCCACACATCGATCGGCCTCTGAAAGTCTGTTGATTTTTTATCGGCACAAGCGCTCAGAACGTACCACACAAGAATTGCAGGAATAAATTTTTTCATTCTCATGCTTCTTCCCAAAGGGCTTGAATTTTTCGCAGATCGTTTTTCATGGCATCGAACACTATATGTTGGTCTACGGTTATAACGCTTTTTCCGTGCTCGGCACCGCCCAAAGGGTACTCACAGTGAAGAGAGACCGGTACATTGACTTTATATTTTTTGAGTAATCCAAAGTACTTCTTGAAATCTACCATCCCCTCTCCAATAGGAGTATTTACTGCTTTCCATTTGCCTTTGACCTGAGCCCATTTGAAATCTTTCAAGGCTATGGTCTTAATGTGCGTATGTAGCAATCTTAGACCATTCTCCCATGAAAGTCCACCTTCCACGATAGCATGGCGAATATCATATTGAACTCCGAAATAAGCAGGGTCGACCGACCCAAGTATTGTATCCAATTCCCAAACCGAGGCGCCCACACGCATTCCGGAATGATTTTGATAACAACCGACCAGACCTAATTCTTTGTTAAGCCGGCCAAGCTTTCGAATCTGTTCTTCAAAAGTGGCCAACGAATCTTTCATCGGTTTATCGACCTGATAATCGAACCAGTTGCACCGGTAAAATCGAATACCCTGTTCGGCCATTGTTCTCAAAACCAAAACATCTGTATCATTGCCAATTTTATCGACTGCCGTAGTTGCCATGATACATTTAGAACCTCCTTTTTTGATAGCTGCAATGGCTTTTGGTAAATCTGTTTGAACCGATTCGGGCGGCACGTGCCCTTTAGGGCGAACGGTAAGGTCTACTCCTGAAAATCCCATTTCCGCCGCTTTTTCACCCACAGCTTGGTATTCTAAAAACTGAAGATGTTTTGAGAAAATGTTTACCTGAAGCGGACTATCGGTTTCGCCCATGGCCCATATTTTGTGGGGAGTGTTCATGAACGTAACGGCTCCGGCAGATAACGCAAGTTTTTTTGTGAATTCCCTTCTTGTTTGATTTTTCATTTACGATGTTTCAAATTCAGTGGCCGTTATCGAATTCAGATTTAAAGGTACTTGCTTTGACCGGCACCGCAATGCCATGTCGTCTATAAGGTCTATAAGTTACCATAAATACAATACGAGGTTGTTATAAGCTCGTTGCTTCATGTATACTCCTGCCAAATAGAAATCCGAAATTTCTACTTGGTCTTTTTCCCCATACCTTCGTTAAAATTTTTCCCCGTAGCTAAGGCTATGCCGAAAAATTTTGCCTTGGTATGAGAAAAAATCCCTGCCTTGATTCTCCCGAATTTCTATTTGGCACGAGTATAAACCAAAGCTTATTGGACGTTGATTACAATTGGTCGACACTTGAAGAATCACTGGTTGCACCCACTAACTTATATATTTTACCGTCAGGCTTGGTAAGTATGTAAAGTTCCCCTTGGGCATCCCTACCAAAGTGCAAGTCTACCCGATCCGATCCGCAAAGTTCCTTTAGTGTCTTTAGAACGCCATCAATGGAAACCTTCCATTCTCTTATAGTTGCCTGTGTTCCTTGTTTTATGGCTGCCATTTCTATAAAAAATAACTTCCCCAAAGGAATATCCCCAAAAAGAAATCGCCCTTTTAATTGCGGAATGGTGGTGCCCTGATATTCATACCCGCCTGAAATGGCCGCACCGCCTCCGCTATGGTCATATTGTGCAATGGGATAAGTGATATCGAAAACACTGTCATTTACCGGTAGCGGATAGACCTTATCCAAATCTCCGTTAGGGTCTAAAACGAAGGTGCCTTCCCTAATTGGCCATCCATAATCGTGGCCGGACATAATCAGGTTTAAAGATTCGATGCTTCTTTGACCAATATTGCTTGCCAGCATATCGCCTGATTTGGCCCAAGTAATGTGGTGTGGATTCCTGAAACCCGTGGCATAGATTTCCTTCGGGGTTTTGGAATTCCGGTTTTTCGTGAATGGATTATCCGGTGGGATACCGTAATGCCTATTGGTACTATTGTTGCCTCTGGGGTCTATTCGAAGAATGGTACCCCAAACTTTGTCTTTGTCTTGCACCAAGAAAGGATAACCCTCACCAACACTGCCCCCATCGCCGACCCCTATATACAACATGCCGTAATCTTTGTCGCCATCTGTCGAAAGAGGGTTGAAAATGATTTCCTGCACACCATGGATCCCGGTCACCATATCGATTCTCAACAACTCTCTGTCTGTTCCTGAAAAGGAAATTGCATCGGGAGTTTTGGTTTTCCATTCGGTGAGTACCCATTGCAAGGTCGTTTTAATAGAGTCGGCAAAGGAAAAATCGGCCTTGCCCGAATCGGGGGCTTCTGTATGTGTCGTGTACAGATACCCATTTTTTTCGAAATCAGGGTGAAAGGCAAAACTACCAAACCCTGTTCCCAGCCCTGGCTTATCGATAAATCTCGGTTTTAATTTCGCCATATCAATATATACCACAGGATCGTTTTCTTGCATGCTATACAACTTACCTCTAAGGTCGACGACAAACAGGTTATTTGTACGTGGTCGAAAATCTAATTTGGTTATTCTGGTAAGTGGCAATTCATCATTTGCGACAGAGGGCGGAATCTGACCAGCCAACTTCAACTCGACCACCAAGCTTGAAAGGGCTATGGTGTCAGGTATCGGGTCCAATATCGCCTTTTCATTACTTTTTTCTTTTGATTGTTCAGGTTTCTTATGGGTATGCATAAAAGCGACTATATTGTTTACCTCGGCATCGGTCAAAGTAGAAAACGAAGGCATCATAACCTTATATTTTTCGTATAGTCGTAATGACCGCATGTCTCCGGAATCAAACATCTTTTTTGGGTCCCTGATGAAATTTTGTATCCAATCGACAGGGGCCTCGTCGGTCAACCCTCCCAAATGTGGGCCTATTCCATCTTGTTTGAAATTGTGGCAGCCACTGCAATTCTGGTCAAAAGAAATTTCACCCTTTGCTATCGCCCCAGAATCTTTTGAGATAACCATGCCATCTTTAGATGTGCCCGAATTGCAAGAATTGAGATTGATCGACAATAGCACAAAACTTGAAACGATCAATATTCTTTTATTCATGATTTTTGGTGGTGAATGCTTTAGTTTTCAAAAAGGCTAATAATCAAGATGCCTATCCGTTATTATGCCAGGAACTTATTTGAGCTCAGGAAAATTCGATTACATCCGACAACTGGCGGAAGGGGCAAATAATCGAATTTTCGGCCTTTTCTTTTTGCCCCGCCCCTGCCCGAATACGTTCAGGCGGGCGTACCGAAAGGCACGTTCGGGCGGGGAGAATAAAAGTCCGAAAAAATGAACTAGTGGCATAATAGCGAATATACAAAAATCAAATATTCAAGTAACAGTTCAGCCGAAGTGCTTTCTCCGCCTGGCTACGGTGGGCAGGGAATAAAGACCCTCTAAAGGCGGGCAGGCTTGACCGTAACTAGCTGACCCGCCCGAATGACTTGGTCGGGAAGGGGTTTTTGCAAGAAATTATAATAAATGCGAATCAAGGGTTGAAAACTAATACTGATTATCAACAGATTACAATTGTAATTACAACAGTTTTGGAAGCAAGAAAATCGCAACTTGGATTTTCAGCTTTACTTGAAATCCAACCCTTGATTCGCATAATAACTTAAGATGAGTTCAACATCCAAAAACTTAAACCAGTTCAAAAAAAACATATCTTAGCCAGCTAAATCAATGAAAAGAACATGAAATTTAATTTTCCGATATTTTTCTTGATAACAGTCCTTTTTTGTTCATGTGACAAAAAGCTTCATAACACGACTATTGCATTTGGTTCATGTTCATATGAGTTTGATTCCGTTCAAATGTGGGATGATGTAGTGAAACTTAAACCAAAAGCCTGGGTTTGGCTGGGCGATAACATTTATGGGGATACAGAGGATATGGCCCTCATGAAATCAAAATACGATATGCAAAAACAACGTGGGTCATATCAAAACCTTAGAAGATCCATGGATATTTATGGCATTTGGGATGATCATGACTATGGAATAAATAATGGAGGGAAAGAATACCCCATGAAAGATGAAAGTAAGGCATTGTTCCTAGACTTTCTGGATGTGCCCGCCAATGCAAAAGTAAGAGACCGTAAAGGCGCATACCAATCTTACGTAATCGAAGATAACGGACTTAAAATAAAATTGATTTTACTGGATACAAGGTATTTTAGGGATACGATCATTAAAAACCCGAATGAAAAGGAGCATTCTTATTTTCTTCCGGATACGGATGGAAATTTTTTGGGAGAGGTACAATGGCAATGGCTAGAGAAGGAATTGGTAAATAGCGATGCCCATATCCACCTATTTGGCTCTGGGGTGCCATTGATCCCTATTCCGATATTTGAAAAGTGGGGCAATTTTCCCAATGAACGAACTAGGTTTTTTGACCTTCTTGTAAAAACAAAACCTGCGAGGCCGATTATTTTAAGTGGGGACAGGCATTTTGCCGAATTTTCTAAAATTGAATTGGAAGGTCTTAGCTATCCGCTATATGAATTTACTTCGAGTGGATTGACCCATACCGTAAGTCCGGATCATATTGAAATCAATTCTTTTAGAATTGGAGATCTGATTATAAAAAAGAATTTTGGGGCTATCCATATTTCACATACAGAAAATGACATTGCGATAAAGATGCAGATAAGAGGTAGTGACAATCAGGTATATGAAGAGGCAATGCTTGCGTTTTAACCCGGATCATGCATTAGACTTCGTAGTGAGAGCCTTAAATGGCTGTAAGAAAAAGGCTCTATTCAAATTCTAATTCTTCCGGGTCAAAATATAGAATCCCCCAGTTTCACTTAAACTGGTGAGCATCATACTGTCATCGCTTTCAGCCGCTTCAATTTCTTGATCTACTCCTGCACGGATATCAATCCACCTGAACCGGTATTGATCTGGCTCAAGGGGCAGTTCTACGGTAACAGATCCATCCAACGGAAAATAGATGACAAAGTGTTCGTTTCCATTTCGGGCGGCATATGCTTCGTTGTCTGTTCTGTCTCCCAGTATTTCCATGGCTGGCTCTAGGTCCCAAAATTTTACCGATTCTTCTATTTTGCGAATTGATCTTAGCGAGGCAAGGGCTTTTTCATTGTTCCCATTCCCATAAGCACCTCTGTGGTGCCGGCCTGCTGCCACTCCGAGCAACATCTGTCGTACCAATCGCTCGACTCCATCTTGATTGCTTCCTGATCCCCAACGGGAATTCATACCTCCATAGGTTTTCACACAATTGACCGGCCTAAGTGGCATCACCTTGTTTCTTGCTTCCACGATCCATTTCAAGGAATCCCAATGCATCTGGCCGAAATTCCTGGAGTTTATTTGAGACACGTCCACAAACTGATATAACTCCGGGTTTTCGATCTCATAATTACAGTTGTCACAGGATTGCGGTGTAAAATAATGATCGAACATATCGGTCACATAAACTTTTTTATCGGCTTCATCAGCTCTGTTGGAAATGTAGTTCATCCAGTACAAGCCCCATTCCTTTGGTGTGGAGGTCTCATTATTTATACAGTAAAGAACATTTCCAAATTGCAAAGTGTATTTGAGCAATTGGTCTATATATTTTTCCTGGTATTTCCTTACCTCATTCAATGAAGGTGCGTAAAGTGGCATCTCGGATATTGTATGAAAGAAAGGCTGTACATCGGTTGCCGGGTGTTTCGGATACCAAGCTGACATTCCCACCAAAGAATCGTAATTGATATTATTTTCCGGATTGAACGGGTTCGATTTCCAAGGTTCTCTAGAAAAGTCAAACCGGTCCCACATTTCGATTTGCACAATTACCGCTCTTTTGTCAGCGGCCTTGAGAAGGCTTTCAAACCGGCTCCAGTATTCTGGGTTCCAGTCATTCAAATCATAATTTCCATTATCAAGCATTTTAAAAGGCCATACATCAGTCGAATCCCGGCTGCTCATGGTGTTGCGGATGTAATTCCCCCCATTCTTAACCAGCAGGTCCAGCTGATCGATCATATCGCGTGATTGGTACAAATTATCGTTATCGGTCGCTCCGAGCAATAGTACGGGCTTTCCCTGATACTGCCAGTATTTAGGATTTGAAGTCCAGGGTTTTAAGGAATTGTCAATTCCGGAGGATGGTTCATTTCCTTGCCGCCCTGAGCAACTTATAGCGAGCATAATATTTAAGAAAATACCGTAACAAATCAATAACCTGACATTCATGATAATTGGTTTTAAATTTTGTTAAAAATAGAAATACTATATTCAATACCTCAACGATATTTACGGGGTCAAAATCGATCCTTATACACTCCTGTAAAAAACGGCAACAAGACCTGGCACAGGAATGATACAATTGTTGATGAAGTGGGCCATGTCCGCGCCTATTTGCTATTTGGCAACTAATCAGTGTTGGGGGAAAAAGTTAAAATATTGAAAATCCATTTGCCGTTGAATTTAAACGCAAAGAGCGCAAGGAAAAATCGCAAGGTTCGCAAAGTATTTAAAACCATTATAATATGACTTTGCGAACTTTGCGTTTGAATTTTCGTTCCGGTACTCAAGATGTCGGCTCTAAAACTTGGTACTGATCGGTTACGCTATTTGTTAAAGTCAAAAAGCTTCTGCAAATTTTTAACGGTCACAGTACTTCAATTGTTTCAATCATTCTGAACTGTACGAAACGGTAACCGGCTTGTTCAGGCACGCTGCATAGTAGTTGATTCGACCATCGAGATCGTCAAGGCCGTCAATAACCAAATAAGCGTTTTTTTCATAGTACTTGCTGCCTTCCGGTACTAGCGTTTTGTGTTCATGTATCAATCTTCTGTTCCAATACCTACCGCTGCCCATACTGGCAGAAATCTTTGTATGAGGCCGATACAAAGGAGATTCACCCCCTTCGACATTTTGGTTGTCATAGGCCAGCCTTAAACTGACCAGACCATATTCAAGAGGTTCGTTGATAAAACCGACCCATTTGATATCATCTGCAAGAGGTCTTTTGGTCAACGAATCGAACTTTGCCATATCATATAAAGGCATTTTCGTGCCCGAAGAATCGGGGTAAATCAAATGGGTAAAAAGACTGTCTATGGTCATTTCGTCATTTCTTAACAAAAGAAGTTCAGCATCTTTGTTAAAGGTCATGGTCGATGTGAACTCGAAATAGGGCAATCCGGCAAAAAAATTGTATTGCCCAAAAACATCGATCTCTTCATAACCATCGACGTTCCCCGATTTGACCATCTCAAGGAGATACTGATTTTTTTGGGTGACACGGGCATTGCCCGAATCAATATGACCAATAGTTTTATAATCCGATTCTTCTCTTTGAAAGTTTGGTGCCCAATGCATATTGATATGGCCTCTTTCAAGCAGTACCTCTTTCTTTTTGACAAAGATGCCGGCCAATTGCCCTGGATATAATCCTTTTTCCGTTTTTGAATCGTTAGTGTTGAAGTCCGCTATGAAATATTCGTTTTCGATTATTAGGGCAATGCCTTTTCCCGTCACCACCATTTCTGGCGCGTCCAACTCTTGATCTGGGGCATCGACCGAAAAAGTTTTCTTTTCATTGGCCTTGATCGAGATCGGGAATATATAGGCCGTAGCATCTTTTATGGCACCTTCGTGATTCAGTTTCTCCCCCCGAATAACAGTTCCGGTAGAAACATCCTTTAGAAATAACACCTTTTCGTGATAATCGTTAAAAGATACTTGTACGTACTCCAAACTTCTTGATACGCCTGCCTTTTCTTCAAAAATCACTTTCCTTGACTTTTTCGGATCACTGCATGCCCCTAAAGAAAGAAATATCCCTACGAACAAAATCAAAAAAAAATTATTTGGACTCCTTTTAAAATCCAAATTTAATCGCTCCATTTAAATTGTTTTAGACGAACTAAAAATAAGATAAAATAATAAGATGTTTATGCCCTATTAATAGTAAAAAGAAAATAGGCGTGAAAAAATATTACCGAACAAAGCACCAATAAGATATTTGTTTGATATATTTAAAACATGAAAATTACAATTTCGAATAACAAAAAAGATTTGGGCACTGTTGCTGCCAAAAAAGGGGCGAATTTGATCAAAGAGTCCATTCTCAACAAGGGGAAGGCCAATATTATCGTGGCAACCGGGGCATCTCAATTCGAAATGCTTGAGATTTTGGTAAAAGAAGATATTGACTGGTCGGTGGTAAGCTGTTTTCATTTAGATGAATATGTCGGTCTACCGGAAACCCACCCGGCCTCTTTTCGAAAATATCTTAAAGAACGTTTTGCCGACATCGTCGAACCCTTGGCATTTTATTATGTGAACGGAGAGGGTGATGTAAAAAACGAATGTCGGCGATTGCACAATTTAATTGTCGGGCATCCCATAGATGTTGCCTTTGTCGGAATAGGGGAAAATGCACATTTGGCATTTAACGACCCTCCCGCGGATTTTGATATTGAAGATTCCTACATCGATGTAACCCTAGATCTACCCTGTCGGATGCAACAACTGGGGGAAGGATGGTTTAAAAATCTAGAGGAGGTCCCGACCAGGGCTATCAGTATGTCAATACATCGAATAATGCGATCAGAACATATTATTTGTAGCGTACCTGATAAGCGAAAAGCGGAAGCGGTCGAAAAAGTGGTCAACGGCAAGGTAACGCCCAAAGTGCCGGCTTCAATATTACAACAGCACGACTCGACTTATCTATTTTTGGACAAAGAATCATCATTTTTGTTAAATCGATAGCATGCTAAAAACCTTTGGTAAAAAACTAATTATAGCCTTGGGCCTGATCGGCCCCGGATTATTTCTCATAGGGTACAACATAGGTACCGGCAGTGTTATTACCATGGCAAAAGCAGGTGCCGAGTATGGCATGTCGCTCTTTTGGGCATTGGTTCTTTCTTGTGTTTTTACCTATGTCTTAATGGTTGCTTACGGCCAGGTAACACTGGTCTCGGGTAAAACGGCACTATTCAACATCAAACGGAATATCAAATTCGGAAAGCCCTTGGCCCTGTATATTCTGGCCGCCCTGATAATCGGTGAAGTTTTGGCACTTATGGGTATTATGGGCATAGCTGCCGATTTACTTCAAGAAGGGGCACGGTTGCTTGGCAATGGAACCGTTATCAGTACCGTAGCGATTACCACTGTTTTGGTAATAGCACTTTTCGCCTTGTTGTACTACGGTCGGTATGCCCTGTTCGAAAAAATACTAACGGGAGTCGTCTTGTTCATGGGCCTCAGTTTTATCGTGGTTTTCTTTATGGTAAAGCCCGATTTTGTTGAAATAGCAAAAGGCCTGATCCCTAAAATTCCGGATAAACCAGGCTCTTTTGGGTTGATCGCGGCCATAGTCGGTACTACCTGTTCTGCTGCGGTCTTTGTGGTACGAAGTATTGTTGTAAGCGAGAAAGGATGGGGCATAGCGAACTTGAAAACAGAAAAACGGGATGCCCTTGTCTCGGCTTTTATGATGTTATTGCTAAGCGGCTGCATTATGGCCGTTGCTGCGGGCACGCTTCATGTTATGGGCAAAAACCTTGAAAACACCTTGGATCTGATTACCTTGTTCGAACCGATAGGGGGCAAACTAGCCTCGTTCATTCTAATATTCGGTATTACCAGTGCCGCTATTTCAACTATCTTTCCTATCATACTGATCGCACCCTGGTTGATTTGCGACTATACGGGAAAACCTAGAAATATTAAATCTCCCATGTTCAGGATATTGGGAGGGTTGGGATTGTTGCTTAGCTTCGGTGCGCAATTTGTTGATATGCGACCCCCTGCATTAATGATCTTTTCACAGGCCTTTCAAGCATGTATACTTCCAGCGGTAACACTGCCCATTCTCATTTTGATAAACAATAAATCGATAATGGGCGAGCATACGGCAAGCCGTCGAATGAACATTGGCATTGGATCGGTATTGGTATTCGGATTGATTACAACTTATTTTGCCATTATCGATTTTATTTAACTATGAACTGGTTTAAACTTTTTGTTTGGAACGAAGAATATCGGCTTTTGTGCCCAGATGAAGCCATTTTTTAACAGCATAGTAGGGCTACGGTGGTCAAAAATGACGAAATATGGGTGCAAAATGTGATATTTGCAGGTAAAAGAGAAAGTTTAAACGAGTTCAATGAGGTACAAAGCTATATTTGACATTTTAAGAATTATATTTCTTGCTGGTCTAATGGTCGGTTGTGTAGACCAAAAAAAAGAAGTTGATACTGACGTTTCGGTTATGGATACATTATTTTATGCTGACGCGAAACCCATTGCGATCAAGATCAAAGATGGAAAAATCGAGGAATTGATCAGGGGAAAACCAAAACAGCTTGACACAACCAAAGGCGCGGTGTATGTAGCACCCGGATTGATAGATCACCAGGTCAACGGTTATTTATCACATTCGTTCGTAGGCGATGATCTAGATGCCGAAAAGGTCGAGAAAATTACGGTGGGGTTCTGGAAAAATGGAATAACCACTTTTTTACCGACCTTGACTACGGAATCCGATGAAGTACTCTTGAGAAACTTTAAAATTTTAAATGAAATTTTGGAGGATAAACGTCTGGCACAATCCATTCCGGGGTTTCATTTAGAAGGGCCGTATATTTCCCCGGTCGATGGTTATCGGGGAGCTCATAACTTAGACTACATCCGCAAGCCGGATTGGCAAGAGTTTGAAAGGTGGCACCATGCCTCGGGCGGCCGTATCAAAGAGGTGACCATTGCTCCTGAGTCGGAAGGAGCCATGGGGTTCATTAAGAAATGTATTGCCAATAATATTAGGGTCGCCATAGGGCACTCCAACGCATCCACGGAAGAAATCAATCAGGCCGTTGAGCTGGGGGCGTCTATATCAACACACTTAGGAAACGGATGTGCGAATTTAATCCACAGACATCACAACCCCATCTGGCCCCAATTGGCGGAAGATAAGTTGTTCGCCAGTATCATTGTGGACGGATTTCACTTAACAAGGGAAGAGGTACGAACTTTTTATAAAGTAAAAGGCCCCGATAAAACGATTTTGGTCTCCGATATCACACGTTGGGCGGGAATGCCGCCCGGCACCTATTCCGATTTTGGCCAAGAGGTAGTGGTAACAGAAGAAGGTGCCATTATGATGCCATCGGAAAATGTATTGGCCGGAGCTTCTTTTTTAATCAACCGAGGCATTGAAAATATTGTCGAATTTACCGGGTGTTCGTTAAAAGAGGCAATTGATATGAGTACAAAAAATCCCGCACAAGCCCTGGGACTAACAGATAGGGGCGCCATTGAAATTGGGAAAAGGGCAGATTTGGTTTATTTTAGATTTGATTCGGGCAAATTGGAGATTTTAAAAACCATTGTGGGGGGAGAAGTGGTATACGAAAAAGGGATTGCAAACTAATTCAGTAGACAGAACATTAATAATTCTGAATCATTGTTGTCCGGTAAAAGATACAAGACCGCTTACTTCGACAGGCTCAGCACAGGTCGCTATTAGAATAAAGAACAAAGACCCTGCCGAATGGCAGGCGGGCAGGCGCGACCGTAACCAACTGATAACCTGCTTAGCAGTGATATGTAAATTTTACGTCTTATAATTCTCATTACATTGTCCAAAAGCACTTGTGCTGAGCTTGGTCGAAGTAAGGTGTCTTACCTGCCTGCCGGCAGGTTTTAAAAACCTTTTAAACTTTACAATGGCAAGGCTTTAAATAGATCTGGATAATTTTAATCGGAAAACAATAATTCTGAATAGATCCATCACAAGACAGTATCGTTGTTGCTCTGGGTGAACCGTTCTTGAATTTGTACGGGCAAAAGAGCGATGCCCTTTCAACAGTTCAATGTCGGAACAATACTCGATAAAAATTCAAAGGAAATGATTCAAAGAACAAAAACAATCTTAAAATCCCTCGGGCCGGGATTTATAGTAGCCGCCGTGGTTTTAGGGCCGGGCAGCATCACGACCGCTACTAAAATAGGGGCGACCCAAGGGTATGATTTTTTATGGGTAATTCTTATTGCCGCCATTTCAATGGTCGTCTACATGAACATGAGTGCTCGTTTCGGGGTATTGCATACTCAATCGATCTTGGGCGTAATTGCCGAAAAATACGGGAGGTGGTTTTCCATAGTTATCGGAGTGAGTTCTTTTTTGGCCGCTTTAAGTTTTCAGTTTGGCAATAATTTGGGTGTGGGCATGGGCATGGAAACCCTAACGGGAATTGATATCAAACTTTGGCCCCTCATATTCACGCCCTTGGCAATAGTGCTGATCTTCTTCACGAAAAATTTGTACAAGACTCTCGAAAAACTAATGATGTTTATGGTAATGGCAATGATTTTGGCATTTGTCGTAAACCTTGTTTTCATCAAGCCCGATCTGGTCGCCGCAGCCTCTGGCTTTGTGCCAAAGTCTTTCTCAATGGACAATTTCAGTGAACTAGCGGCAATTGTGGGCACCACTTTTGTATTGCACTGTGCTTTGTACCAATCGTACCTGGTCCAGAGCAAAGGATGGAAACTGGAAGATAAGGACAAGGGGATAAAAGATTCTAATTTTGGTGTTTTTTTGCTGGCGTTAATGTCCGTCTTGGTAATCATGACCGCGGCGGCCACTTTAAAACCATTGGGAATTACAGTAAATTCAGCATCTGATATGGCCATGCAGTTAGAAGTGCTTTTGGGAAGTTACGCCAAATATATTTTTGCCTTCGGTTTTATTTCCGCCGCTTTCTCGTCACTTCTCGTAAACGCGGTGATCGGCGGGGGCCTTTTGTCAGATGGCCTGGGAATGGGGCGGTCTATGAACGAGAAAATGCCGAAAATGTTCACTACACTCATTTTACTGGCCGGAATGGCGATCGCGATCTATGTTGCCAGCGATGTAGGTAGTCCGGTATACTCATTGATCTTGGCTCAAGCTTCTTCCATAATCGCAGTGCCCTTGATAGCCATAGGCCTGTTTTTGGTACTTAATCGTAAAGATGTAATGGGAAAGTACAGAAACACACTTCTTCAAAATATATTGGCCCTGATCGGGTTTATTTTAATATGTGTTCTGGTCTATATAATGTATGGCAAACTGATCGGGTATTTTACAGCCCTGTGATCGGTATATTGAAAAAGCTTAAACCAGTTCATTCCAAGTATGGGCAAAACCGAGAGAACAAAAATAACGATCAGGCAAATGCAGGGTACGGATATGAACACCGTGATGCAGATCAAGAATGCCGAAAACTGGAATCAAACCGTAGAAGACTGGCAATTTTTGATGCGTTCCGGTTCCGAGCTTTGTTTAGTGGCCGTTCTTAAAAATCGGGTAATAGGCACCGTTACGGCAATAAACTATCAGAATCGGTTAGCATGGATCGGTATGATGCTCGTTTCCAAAAATCATCGGGGAATGGGGGTCGGTAAACTTCTTTTGAATACCATTATCGAAAAATTGAAAGATTGCGTATCTATCAAACTCGATGCTACACCTGCGGGTATTCCGGTGTACAAGAAACTTGGTTTCATAAAGGAGTTTACAATAGACAGAATGGTTTCAAAAGAACCAAGAACTATAGATACCGATCAACATCGCGAAACCCCTATGGGCGTATCACGAATTTTGGAAAGCGATATTACGCACATAGCGAACATAGATAAGACTCTTTTCGGTGCGGATAGATCCGACCTGTTCCGATTTCTATATGATAGCCATAAAAATATCGGTCTTCAATTGAAAAAGAACAAACAGTTAAAAGGGTATCTTTTTGGTAGGAAAGGGAGCGATTTTGTTCAAGTAGGCCCCGTTATGGCAGATTCTACCCTAGTAGCCCGAAAATTGTTGTGCGAAGTATTTCAAAAATTGAAAGGGCAATCGGTGGTAGTTGATGTTTTGGGAGACAAGACAGATCTTAAGAATTGGTTGTTTTCCATTGGGTTTTCCGGGCAGCGAAGTTTCACAAGAATGGTTCTAAAATCAAATAAATTTTCAGGAAAATCGGAAAATCAATTTTTAATATGTGGGCCTGAACTAGGGTAATAGCGATCAAGTACCCCTATGCGATAACAACTTTGACCCCGACATTTTCAAGTCCCGATTTTTGCTCATTGCTTATGCCGTTATCAGTCACTATGATATCGATATTGGAAATCGGACAGATAAAAGCCAGACTTCTTTTACCGATTTTGCTAGAGTCTGCCAGAACAATGATCTGATTCGACATTTCGATCATGGTGCTATTAAAATGAGCCTCTTCCACATTAGGGGTCGACAGGCCATAATCGACATCCAATCCGTCGACGCCCAAAAACAATTTATCACAAAAATAATTTCTTAAACTTTTTTCTGCAGAGGTACCAACCAATGAAAATGATTTTTTTCTAAGAGACCCACCGGGGATTATAACTTGGGCATTATCGTTCTTATATAGTTGATTTACGATGTTCAAAGCATTGGTTATGACCGTTAGCTCTACCTTTTCTTTCAGATTTCTAACAAGCTCCATCGCCGTGGTCCCCGAATCGATCATTATGATGTCACCTTCATTTACAAAGTCGGCCGCTTTGGAACCGATCAGTTGCTTCGCCCTAATATTGATTTTATCCTTTTCTGAAATGTGATAGTCGATTCCTACAGAATCAAGTTTCAAAGCACCCCCCCGGGCCCTGAGCAGAATATTCTTTTTCTCTAGGTTGGCCAAATCATTTCTAATGGTAACCTCGCTCACTTCAAACATTTTGCTCAAGTCGCTCACGTTCACTCTCCCCTTGAGGTCAAGCTCTTTGATAATTATCGATCTGCGTTCGACAGTAGATTTTTTATTGGTCATAAACTCTGTATTATCGGGTGTTGGATGCAAAAGTACTCAATGAACCGGTTTAAACTTTTTGGATTGAAGCGAAAATTAGATATTTTTCAAACGTTCCCCCGAACCCCAGAATACACCATGTAAAATTCTTTAAGATGATACCATGGCAAATAAGTAGGTTCACATTGCACGAAACAAAGAACGGTCGCAATATATTAAAAAATGGGATTGTTAAACTAGTATAGATAGTTCTTTATTTATTACCTGCATGTTACAAGGCCTACGAAGCCCGAATGGTTTTTCGGATCGGAAGATAGCGCTCCTGCAAATATGACCGGTTGGATACCAGATGCGCTCATTCCTTCAAATGCCCTAGGTAAGGGTGGTTTCCCTGTAATTGTTCCCAAAACAGAAAAAGTTACCATAAGAGACCAGAACCGTCTAGAAATTATAGAGCGGCCAGCTAGTCAAAACCAAGGTTTTTGGATCGATTTGCATCTACCAAGAGATAGAAACTACGCGGTAGGACAGTACATATCTGAAATAACCGCCTGGGTTAACGGAAAAGCAACATCAACGATTCCAGTAGAAATTGAATTGATCAATGCATATCTGTCAGATGACAATCATTCCAATGTCTGGCTATATACTTCAAGAAATAATGCCTTACAGCATTATTTCCCGACTCTTACCTTAGAGCAGATCAACAAAATGATCAAGTTCGAGGCACATCGCCATCGTATAGATTTGGTAGGCGGGTTTGAAGTACATGGCAAACCATTCGACCTAAAAAAATGACCGTCTATAAACCATATCTTGATGGTTCGGCCTTCACCCCTGAAAATGGTTACCATGGCTCGGGACAAGGAATAGGAGAAAAATTGTTTACGGTGGGGCATTTATGGCGAACCGGTATTGGGAACAACCAAAGATAGCATTCGATCCGAATCCAATAAGTGGGTCAATTGGTTTGACGCCAATGCCGCCAATGTCAAATTTTTGGTACATGATCGACGAACCAGGACCGGTTCAATATCCGTGGATCAGACAAAATGCAGAATGGATAAAATCAAATCCAGGGCCAGGAAGCAGATTGCCAATATTTATAACCAATAGTTATAAAGAAGAAATGAACTACCCCGAGGCAGAGCCATCGAGGTATCAAAACAAACGTAATTCATTCTTATGTATCTCTTTATATTTAGACTTTCCTTGGTTTTGGAGATATTTCTTTATAACATCCTCATTTGCATACTGCCCAACTGTATTGACATAATATCCACTTGTCCAAAATTTACCGCCCCAAAGCGATTTTTTTACCTCTGGATGAAGCCTGAATATTTCCTTCGCCCTAATGCTCTTGATCGCGCCAATTATCTTTTTCGGAGCATTCGAAGGAACACTCTGAATCAGAAAATGAACGTGGTCACCATCAAGACCAATCTCCAAAAAATGAATGTCGTACCGTTCCTCTATTCCAAGACAAATCTGCTTGAACGTAGCAGAAACAGATTCATCATGAACGTTTCTCCTATATTTGATGGGGCAAACAAAATGATAGAGCAACAAACTCTTGTTATGACGCTTGTGAATATGTTCACTCATAATCACAAAAATACATATCAGTACGCTACCCCGAGGCAGAACTTCGAGGAATTCTAATGATTAAAGTGCTGGTTATAAGTGATCTCAAAACCTGAGTTCGATTAATATATATTTGTATATCAATACGTTATGTTTATTTCTTTGGAAAAATTGTCATTCTTCGCCTGCCTGCCCGCAGGCAGGCGAAGAATGAGGAGGAATCTCAACCTGTTGGGATTTCTCTTTGGAGCCTGTCCTGAGCGGAGTCGAAGGGCTCATACTTCGCTCTGTCGAAATGACAAATCAATGATTTTCACTGTTTTACTCAATGCACCATCTAGATTATTAATCGAACTCAGGTTCAAAGTATTATCATAACATTGACCCATAACAAAAAAACATGAATTTCATTCGTTGTGCTACCGTTTTAGGAATTATACTTATTCTTATGTTTCTATCTTGTTCGGATCAAAAAAGAACAAACAGCTTGCTGAACCGAACTACTGCCGGAGAAGTCACCACTCCATATCCTACGATCAACAACCTTGCCATTGAATGGGGTATTCAGGGAGACCGTAATCTAAATGGAGTGGTGTCCGTTCAGTTTAAGGAAAAAGGCACAGCGAAATGGAAAAAGGGGATGTCTTTAAGGCGTGTTCCCGCCGGAGGTAAGGAAAATTTTTCATGGAAAAATAAGCATTCGGGCAGTATTTTTAATCTTCGACCGGACACGAATTATGAAATAAAATTGCAATTAAATGATCCGGACGGTGGAAGTGCCGAACAGATTATCGAAGTACGAACACGGCCAATACCCCGGTATGGGGCCGATGCCAAAATTATTGAGCTGCCGGCCGGTACCTACGATACGCTACAGACCAAAAGCGGAACAAAAGAAAAACCGGTGGTTTACAGAAGTGTCCAAGGAATGGCAACATATAGATCCATTGACTTGAGAAACAAAAAATGGGTGTTTGTAGAAGGAATACACGTTGATAATTTGGTGGAGAACGGGATTGGAATTCAAATGGGCGGTTCACGGAATTGTGTGGTTCGGCACTGTACGATCAATGCCGACTTTGGTATTGTAGCCTATTTTCCTGGTGCTTATAATAGCTATATAAGCGATAACACTATTTTAGGTATGGGCGAGTGGATTCCTAAAACCATGGGAGCCAAAGGGCATAAGTACGGGGCAACCCTCGGAGAAGGCATACAAATGACAGGGGCCGGAAATGTGATCTGTTATAATAAAGTAACCGGTTTTCGCGATTGTATTTCTACCATGGAAGAAAGACCAAATACAAAGTATCCCGGCACCGGCGCTACGGAACAAATTTCTTTTGATATCCATAATAATGATATTTATATGGGTTTAGATGATGGTATTGAAGCAGATTTTTGTTTGTCAAATGTCCGGGTTTATAATAACAGGCTTACCAATTGTTTTGTGGGTTTGAGTGCTCAGCCAACTCTGGGCGGACCTACTTATTTTATCCGAAATGCGATGTATAATATTATCCATGCAGCTTTTAAACTAAAACGCGACAGCTATGGTGATGTGGTATTGCACAATACGGTTATTAAGGTAGGTGCGGGGCTTGGAGGAAATGACGCAGGAATTGACTATACTTATTTTAGAAACAACCTGGCAATTGGAGGCCTTGACGGAGGCGGAATATGGGGAGGTTATGATGCAGGCAAATCCTATGCAGCAGAAATTAAAGGCCCTGGGCCAAATAGTAGTTTTGATTATGATGCTGTGGGAGTGGTCGATACAGTTTATTTTGCCGTGATTGGAGAAAAACCGTTTTCGGAAGTAGAGAAACATGGTATTGAACAACTAGACATAAATAAAGTTTTCGACAATATTGAATTCCCACTTCCCCCAACACCGGAAAGAGCGGCACCTGATTTAAGACCTGTGACAGAATCTCGTGTTGTGGATGCAGGGCTATATATTCCAAATATTAATGATGGCTTTATGGGAAAAGCACCGGATTGTGGCGCCTATGAGACAGGACAAGCCTTGCCACATTATGGGCCAAGAATAAGAAATAGTGGGAAATGATCGGGCGATCAAACCATATTTAAAACAGGTCTACAAACTTAATAAGTATTCAATACATAAAAAGATTTTACCGATGATAAGATCCCTTTGTATCCTCCTTTTGATCGTGCCTCTTTTTGGTGGTGGTAGAGCCTGCGCCCAAAAAGAAGATAGCAGATCAATTGAAAAATGGGAAAAGATCGAAGCTGGCTTTTCTCCCCCGTATGAATTTAAGAACAAGTACGGTGACTTTCGATCTCCCCTAAAATTTTATGATGGCAGTATTGTAACCACCACCGAAGATTGGAAGAAACGAAAAAAAGAGATTTTAAACAAGTGGCATGGTATGATGGGAGATTGGCCGGCATTTATTGAAGATCAAATCCCTGAAATTATTGAAGAGTCCGTTAGGGAAAACGGTATCAAACAATACAAGATCCGATTTTATTGGACACCCGATGAGATGACAAATGGCTATCTCCTAATTCCTGTAGGTTCAGAAAAAAAACCAGCGGTAGTAACCGTATTTTATGAACCGAAAACTGCCATTGGTTTGGGAAAACCATACCGTGATTTTGCCATACAGTTGGCAAAACGGGGCTTCGTGACCCTTTCGATAGGCACAACTGAATCGACAAGGGCCAAAACCTATTCATTATATTACCCAAGTTTGGATGATGTGGAAGTACAACCTCTTTCCATGCTGGCGTATGCAGCGGTAAATTCATGGTTCTTACTGGCAAACATGCCAGAAGTCGATGCTGCCCGAATAGGCATTGTCGGGCATTCCTTTGGCGGTAAATGGGCCATGTTCGCATCCTGTTTGTTCGATAAGTTTGCTTGTGCGGCCTGGTCAGACCCCGGAATCGTATTCGATGAAAAGCGTGAAAATATAAACTATTGGGAACCTTGGTATCTGGGCTACCACCCCAAGCCATGGCGTAAACGTGGTGTAATTACACCTGAAAATCCGGCAAAAGGTTTATATCCAAAATTGGTAGATGAGGGGTTTGACCTCCATGAACTACATGCGCTTATGGTACCACGTCCTTTTTTAGTCTCTGGTGGTGCTGAAGATCCACCTTCACGATGGGAAGCATTGAACCATACAATTGCAGTTAACAAATTGTTGGGGTTTGAGAATAGGGTGGCCATGACCAACAGGGCCGAGCATACCCCCGATTCAACATCCAATGAACAGATATATTCTTTTTTTGAGTATTTCTTGAAAAAATAATGGGATAGTTCTTTATTAGTGAAACTCGATTTTGAGAAGTCCGCCAAAGGCGGACGAACTCAAAATTGTTAGTTGAACCTGCCGGCAGGGGGGCTAAACGAGGCAAAAAAAATTAGCATCCGCCTAAGGCGGACGGTCTAAAATTCTAACAGGCCCGAATGAAAAGGCCAACGATCTGGCCTTTGATAAGGAGCCAGATGGGGCGTTGGCTTCGCAAAAAGGGGCATTAAAAAATAATCGACATATTTCAAAAAAGTCTCTTACTCTATCAAGATTCTTAGAGCATGTTTAAACTCACTATTTTCCTGATTCCCAATATTTTGAGAACCATGGCGTTGCTTCAAAGTTTATATATATCCCGATATACCCAAATTTTGAATCTTAGCCAGAACCTCAAACTCTTGAAAATCAGTTCGCATTGATCTTAAACATACTCTTATTTCAGCGCTTGTTCGCAGAACTCTAAACATTTTTTGACTTCCTCCACCGCATTGGAACCTTCTGGCACTTCATATTCCATTTCAATAGTTGCCGTAAACGCATACTTATTATTTTGCATGAGTTGCAAGGCTTCAACCAATGGCGTATCACCTTGCCCCCATTTCAAATTGCCTTTACCGTGTTCTGGGGTTTGACGGTCTTTAAGATGCATACTTTTGATACGATCGTGTTTCGTTATGATAATCTCCAACGGTTTGGAATTGCCCGCTGCCACATAATGACCTAAATCCAAGTTCAACGCATTGTACTCCGATTGCTCCAGAGCGGTATCCCACAAAGTGGGTGTCTGTTGTTCGTGCCCATGATATCCCACCGAAATTCCGTGTTTTTTGGCGAGCTGACCTAATCGTAGGGTATGGGCATCATCACTTGGGTGCTCGACTGTTACATGACTTGCACCTAAAACTTTTCCGGCCTTCATGCCCCATTCAATATCGGCATCGGTATTATCTTTGCCAAAAGTATTTCTAGGCTTAAAAGCATAAATACTTACTCCGGCATCATTGTACATCTTTCGAAACTTCTCAAACTTCTCCATATCCGAATTTTTACGCCAGTCCGAAACTTTCTTCAAATATTCTTTTTGTACAACCTTCATTTCAGCAAGTTCTTTTTCTTCATCCTTTGTGATTTCAGCATCACGTTTTTTCCGCATCAAATCCCACATTGTTGACATATTTAAGGGATTATCAGGTCTTCCGGCAAAAGTCTCGGCAGGATCACCGATCAATTCAATGGCATTGATCCCACTATCCAAAATATACTTTAAGGTAGCCTCTGCACTTTGATCTTCCATACTTCGAAACGAATAGGTAATAACACCTATCTGCACCCCGTTTATGAAAGAATTCGGTTTCTTGTAATGCTTCAAAATCGCTGGGGCTCCAAAAAGCGAGGGACCCACCAATGTTGCGCCTGCGGTAACTAAAGTTGATTTTTTAATGAACTTTCTTCTGCTCAAGCACTGATCAATACTTTTCATAGAGTCTGTCTTTTTTGGTCTTTGAATTTTAGCGGAACTTAATTTACAAATTTTATTATAGAACAGATTTATGTACCTAACTTTGTTCCTTACCGATCGATCCTAAAAGGTTATGTGGTTGTTGAATCGTACTGTTTTATACTATCTTTAAATCTGAATACTATACCAACAACTATGCGAAGATCAATTGTAATACCAGTACTGCTCATCTGTTTTTGTTCGTGCAATGAGCAGAAAAAAGAATCCACTAACGAAAAAAGCACCCAACCGCCGAACATAGTTTTGATTTTTACCGATGATCAAGGGTATGGAGATGTTGGGGTCTTTGGTGCAGACGACATTGCAACGCCAAATCTCGACCAAATGGCCTCTGAAGGCATAAAGCTGACTAGTTTTTATTCGGCACAAGCGGTCTGTTCGGCTTCCCGTGTTGGCATTTTGACTGGTTGCTACCCGAACAGAGTTGGTATTCATGGGGCGCTAGGGCCAGAGAGCAAAAATGGTATTAACGATTCTGAAACTACCATGGCAGAAATGCTTAAAGAGATCGGTTATAAAACCGCGATTTTCGGAAAGTGGCATTTGGGCCATCATCCAAAGTTTTTACCGACACGACATGGCTTCGATGAATATTTCGGCATTCCCTATTCCAACGACATGTGGCCTTATCACCCGCAACAGGGCACCGTTTTCAATTTTCCGGACCTTCCACTTTTCGAACAAGAAACGGTTATCGATACACTTACCGAACAATCTCAATTGACGACTCAGATCACGGAACGTAGTGTCGATTTTATCAATCGAAATAAAGACAACCCATTCTTTTTGTATGTGCCGCATCCGCAACCGCACGTTCCACTTTTTGTTTCCGACAAGTTTAAGGGAAAGTCAGATAGAGGATTATATGGAGACGTCATTATGGAAATCGATTGGTCTGTTGGACAAATCGTTGACGCGCTTAAAAAAAATGGACTAGAGGAAAATACCGTTATAATTTTTACCTCGGATAACGGACCTTGGCTTTCCTACGGCAACCATGCCGGAAGCGCTCTACCACTTCGCGAAGGAAAAGGAACCGGTTGGGAAGGCGGCCAGCGCGAGCCTTTTATTATGAAATATCCTAAGAAACTGGCAGCCAATAAGACCATTGAGACTCCGATTATGGCCATTGATATCTTACCCACAATCGCCGAGATTACCGGTGCGAAATTACCCGGTAAAATAATCGATGGTAAAAGTGCATGGTCGGTATTGACCGGCGAATCAGAAGAAAGTCCGAATGAGGCTTATTTCTTTTATTATCGTGTGAACGAACTTTTCGGGGTGCGCTATGGAAAATGGAAATTATACTTCCCTCATCGCTATCGTACCATGGATGGGCAAGAACCGGGTAAAGACGGATTACCGGGCGACTACAGAATGGTCGATCTGGAAGAAATCGAACTTTACGATCTTTCAAGTGATATAAGCGAAACCAAAAACGTTGCCGAGGCGAATCCTGAAGTTGTGGAAAAGATAAAACTATTGGCCAATGACATGCGAGGGCGATTGGGCGATTCTTTATTGGAACTCGAAGGTTCCGAAACGCGGGAGGCAGGGCAATTGGAATGAGCGAACTCTTCCGCTTTAAACAATTCACTGTTCAACAAGACCGCTGCGCAATGAAAATCGGTACTGATGGAGTTCTTTTGGGTGCGTGGACATCATTAGAAAAAAAGCCGAATTCTATTTTAGACATCGGTGCGGGTACAGGGTTAATTTCATTAATGCTTGCCCAAAGAAGTCCGTCAGCAGTGCGTCGAAAATTTTGAGGCTTCCGACTGGGCAGACAGGTTATTTTGTTACCATGCCGGATTGGATGAATTTATCGATGACCTGCCTGCCGGCGACGCAGGAATCGAAGAAAAATATGATCTGATCGTTTCAAATCCTCCTTTTTTTTCTGAGGATGTTTCCAGCGGAAATACTTCTCGCGATATTGCCCGTCAAAATACCTCACTTCCTTTTGATGAACTTTTAAAAGGAGTCTCAAAACTTCTTGCCGATGATGGTGTCTTTTCAACCATTATTCCTTTTAAAGAAAAGGGGGAATTTGTTGCATTGGCATCTGAACGAAAATTGTTTCCTAAAAGAATTACTCGCATAAAAGGAAGTCGCTCCTCAGAGATTAAAAGAAGTCTCCTCGAATTTAGTTTTGAACGAAAAGAGGTCGGCATCGAAGAACTCGTTATTGAAAAACAAAGACATGAATACACTAAGGAATATGTTAATCTTACCAAAGATTTTTATTTGAAAATGTAACAATTTGCGAAGGCGATGTTGCGTTTCATCTGCTAATAATATTTGTTTTTAATCTGTCAGATGTAATTCACCATAAACATTTGAGTCTACATTATCTCTTTGTTATGGCTCATTTCATAACTATCTTTGATAAAAATCTCCATTATGCGACCTGATCTTTTCGAAGCACCCGACTACTATGATCTTGATGATCTACTTTCAGAAGAACATAAATTGGTTCGCGATGCCG